>CAMLOZ010000353.1 GCA_946481625.1 uncultured Haloferula sp.
GGTGGAGGATGACGAGGTGGGCGACGCGCTGGAGAAGTCCTTCACCAAGCAGGGCATCCGCTGTCTCGCGAACCACAAGATCACCAAGACCGAGGACAAGGGCACCCACGTCGAGGTCACCGTCGAAGGTGCCAAGGAAAACGGCGTGCTCACCGCGGATGTCGTGCTCGTCGCCATCGGCGTCCAGCCCGTGCTGCCGGGCCCCGGCGGCGTGCAACCCGAGCTCACCGAGCGTGGCTTCGTGAAGATCGGCGACCGCTACGAGACCTCGATCCCCGGTGTCTATGCCATCGGCGATGTCAGCGGCCCGCCGCTTCTCGCGCACACGGCCTCCTTCGAGGCGATCCAGTGTGTCGAGGGCCTCTACGTGGAAGGCCACGTGCCGCGCAAGGTGACGGTCTTCCCGGGCTGCACCTACTGCCACCCGCAGATCGCCTCCGTCGGCAAAACCGAGCGGGCGCTCAAGGAGGAGGGCATCGAATACAAGGTCGGCAAGATCCCCTTCGTCGCCATCGGCAAGGCCATCGCCTCCGGCGAGCCCGACGGTTTCGCGAAGCTCCTCTACGGCAAGAAACACGGCGAACTGCTCGGCGCGCACATCATCGGTGAAAACGCCACCGAGCTGATCGCTGAAATGGGACTGGCTCTGGATCAGGAGCTTACCGCGGACGAGATCCACGCCACGATCCACGCCCATCCGACGATGAGCGAGGTGATCCACGAAGCGACGCTGGCCGCGGACGGCCACGCGATCCACTTCTGAAGCAGGCTTCGGCGCGGGATGGCGTCGCCCGCCGTCCCGCGCCTCTTGCTTGCCCCAAATTTTACCCCTGGGTGGGATGAACGCTTGGTTTTACGCGAAGGACGGCCAGAGGAACGGCCCGGTAAGTCTGGATGAGATGATCCGGCTCCGCGGAACCGGCACGCTGGGGCCCCGGGATCTCGTCTGGTGCGAGGGCATGAGCGAATGGAGAGCGGCGGAAGAGGTCCCCGGTCTGGTACCGCCACCGCCCTCGCCGGTCCCCGCTGCGTCCCCGCCGGTTCCTCCCCAGCCGCTCAACCCGTATCAAGCGCCTGCCCACTCATGGGTCGAACCGGCCCGCACCGATGGCGAGATCGTTCCCGGCAGCGATCCCCTGCAACCTGGCGAGTGCATCCGCCGTGCCTTCGAGCTGACCAAGCGGCACTTCTGGTTCCTTTTCCTTTCCGGACTCTTGTATCTGGTCCTGCAGGGCTCGTCGGAAGCGCTCACGACAGCCTTGGGCCGGCCTTTCGGAACCGCCGCGATCGATACCGGCAA
The DNA here is from genome assembly GCA_946481625.1 of uncultured Haloferula sp. Next base: position 1,301 of record CAMLOZ010000353.1, read on the forward strand.
GGGTGAAGTCACCCCCATGGCGGGAGCCGTCTGGGTTGTCGTGTCGTTCGTCCAGTTCACGGTGGAAGTTTTCCTGAATCTGGGTCTGGCCCGCATCGGTCTTAATATCGTGTCCGGTAAGCCTGCCAATTACGGCATGCTATTCAGTGGAGCCTCCAAGTTGCCGGCCGGAGTCGCGGCGTACCTCCTTTATATGCTGATGGTGATGGGCGGATTGATCCTCTTGGTCGTCCCGGGCATCTATCTGGCCCTTCGTTTCGGACAATTCACGAACGCCATCGTGGATAAGGATCTGGGAGCGATCGAGGCGCTCAAATACAGCTCCCGCATCACCCAAGGGCAGAAGGGCAATCTCCTGCTCCTGGGCTTGCTCTGCGTCCTGATCGTGATCGGCGGCGTTCTTGCACTTGTGGTGGGTCTCGGATTCGCCCTGCCCTTGGTGTCCCTCGCTTTCTACATTTCCTACCGCTGGATGCAGTACGGCCGCGCCGCGGTGCGGGACTGAACAAGAACGCCCGGAGTTTCCCCCCGGGCGCACTTGCAGGATTGTGGATCGCTCGGGGCTTACTCGCCGTCCTTCTTTTCGGCCTCGGCCGGTTCTTCCGCCTTCGCTTCGACCGGCTTCGATTCCTTCGCCTGGGTGGCGATCTTGGCGATATCGGCGGCGGGCAGGACCACCGGGTTGACTTGGATCTGGCCGCCGCGGGCGGAACCGCCCTTGCCTTGGCGCAGGACGGAAATGCCGAGCAGCTTGCCGTTCGCGAGGAAGACCGGGCAGCCCACCGAATCCGTGGGCACGCGGTAGAAGGTGCGCGGCTTGGTGGTCATGCCGGTGATCTCCGAGCTGAGCAGGCTCGGCTCGCGGTTGAGCGCTTCATCCAGGCGGCCGAGCGCGACACATTCGTCGAGGAGCTGGCCCGGTGCGGAATCCGCGAGGTCGATGGCCTTGAACTCGACGCCCTTGGCTTCCTCGCTCTCGGAGCGGACCTTGATGAAGGCGAGACCGAGGTCCTCGTCCTTCAACACCAGATCGGCGGGAACTTCCGAGCCGTCGGCGGTGATGACCTTCACTTCCTTGATCTCGGAGCTGGCCTTCAGCTTGATCGGACCCTGCGGGGTGGGGATCGTCTGGCCGTCCACCATCGAGGATTTGTCGAGGCCGCCGAGGGCGGTCACAATCAGTCCGGAGGCATCCACCACCGTGCCGGTCACCTCGCTCTTGTCTTCCTTCTCCTGGGCGGCGAGGGCCGACTTGATCTGGGCGGGCACGTCGCCCTCGGCGGACATGCTGGTCTTGGCCAGCACGGAGAGCCATACGACGGCCTCGCCGTGGGTGGAGGAGAGCTTCTTGGCGGTGTCGCGGAATTCGGCGGTCGAGGCGGAGGCCAGGGCGGTGGTCGCCGCGAGGGCGAGGGTCAGGTTGCGGATCATGTTGGTGGGAAAGGTAATTACGATGAATCTAGTATTAAAGGCGGCGGCGGGCGGTTACCAGCGCGGTTCGATCTCCAGGAAATAGGTGCGTGGCCCGCGGCGGATGCCGAACACCACGCTCCGCGGCTTCGTCTCGCGCAGGGAGTTCAGCTTCGCCTTGAGCGCGGCGATGTCGTTTACCTCGTCGCCACCGATGGTCAGGATGATGTCCTCCGGTGCCAGCCCGCCCAGGGCGGCCCAGCCGCTGGGCTCGACCTTCAGCACCGAGACCCCGGCGGGATCCTCGTCCTGCTGCTCCTTGGCGCGGTCGCGCTGGGAGGTGGAAAGCTGGCGTGCGGTAAACTCGAAAAGCTCGTCCTTGTGTTCGGTCAGCTCGCTGTCGTCGATCGGGCGCGGGGCGAGCGTCACGGTCCACTTCCGCGGCTGGCCCTCGCGGACGCCTTCCAGTTCGATGGTGGCGTCCGCAGGGTAGGCGAGGATCAGTTCGGGAAGCACCTCCGCGTCTTCAGGCCTGCGGGCATTGATCACCTTGCCATCGAGCTTCAGAAGCAGATCGCCTTCCTTGAGGCCGGACTTTTCCGCCGGGGAATCCGGTGCCAGCGCGGTCACGCGGACGCCCTTCTTGCCCGGGATGCCGAGCGCTGTCGCGAGATCATCCGTGATCACCTGGGTGGTCGCACCCATCCATGCCTTCTCGGCCAGACGGGGCCGCACGGGATCCTTCGGCGTGCCGACCTTGACCACGGTCGCGAGTTGCTCGCGGTCCCGTTCGAATTCGACCAAAACCGGCCTCGGCTCGCTGGCACCTTGGGTCAGTTCCCGGGTGATTTTTTCCAGATCCTCGCGGGTCTTCACCGGCTTCCCGCCCACCCGCACGATCACGTCGGTGGCGCGCAGCGGCGGCTTGGCTTCGGAGGAAGGGCCGCCGGGGCGCACGGTATCGACCAGCACGCCATCCTTGGTATCGCGGAATTTTTCGAGCGCGGAAACTTTCGTGAAATCGCGCGCGGTGAGGCCCCAGGGCCGGAGCTCGTCTTCCTTGCCCATGTTCGGCTCGCGCTGGAGTGTGGTCAGCTCCCAGGTCTGCGGCTTGCCGTCGCGAGTGCCCGCCAGCGTCACCTTCGTGCCGGGCGCGGTGCCGAGCACCATCGCGTTGAAGACCGGGAGATCCTCCGCCGCGTGGCAATCCGGGAGCGTGGTGCCATTGTAGCTGGTGATGAAATCGCCGGGCTTGATGCCGGCTTCGGCCGCCGGGCTGCCCTTCCAGATGGAGGCGACCAGCGCGCCTTTCTCCTCCGCCATACTGCGCAAGAGCGGTTGCACTTCGAGGCCGATCCAACTGCGGGTCACGCTGCCCTTTTCGATCAGCTCGGCGGCGACCTTCTTCGCGAGGTTCGAGGGAATGGCACCGCCCAGGCTGGCGATGCCCACTTCATTCACCCCGACGATTTCGCCCGCGGGGTTGACGAGCGGGCCGCCGCTGTTGCCGGGATAGATCACGGCATCGTGCCCGATCCACCGGACCAGCTCGCCGACGGTCTCGCCATCGAGCGTGAGGGAGATCTGGTGCTTCGGCACGATCATCTCGGTATTCGCGACGATGCCGCGGGTGATCGATTGCGAGAGGCCGCCGGGACTACCCATGGCGAGCACCGTGTCGCCGACCTTGAGCTTGTCGGAATCGCCGAAGGAAGCGACCGCCAGCGGCTGGTCCTTCAGGCGGCGGGTGGAGAGATCGAGCTTTAGCACCGCGAGGTCGGAGAGGGCGTCGGTGCCGACGAGGGTGGCGTCGATTTCCTCGCGGTTGGAGAGCGAGCAAACGAAGCGGGTGCCGCGGCCGGCGACATCGGC
>CAMLOZ010000354.1 GCA_946481625.1 uncultured Haloferula sp.
TTTATGGTCGGCGGCATCGTTTTCAGGATTCATGCGGTGCGTACAATGCGGTTCATTCAAGGACAAGGTGCTCGACTCGCGGATGTCGAAGGACGGCACCACGATCCGCCGCCGCCGGGAGTGTCTCGGCTGCACCTATCGCTACACCACCTACGAGCAGATCGAGCGGACCGAGTTGCGGGTCGTGAAGCGCGATGGCACGCGAGAGGCGATTCACCGCGAGAAGATCATGAGCGGCATGATCAAGGCGTGCGAGAAACGGCCCGTCTCGATGGACCGGCTCGACCGCGCGGTGGAAGAAATCCTCACGGAGCTCCATCAGGATCACCTCTCCGAGGTGCCCTCCTCGGTGATCGGGGCCAAGGTGATGGACAAGCTCCATCAGATCGACCCGGTGGCCTATGTCCGCTACGTCTCCGTTTACCGGCAGTTCGAGGACGTGGGCGAATTCATCCGGGAGATTCAGGCGCTGGAGCGCCGCCCCTCGCGGGATCCCATGCAGCGCCGCCTTTTCAAAGATTGATCCCCTTCCCTTCCACCCTGCTGTTGCAACCCCAAACCCCGCGCGCACCCGCCACACCTTGATCCGAAACACCCTGACGTGATCTCCCTTATCGGCTCCCGTCCCGCCATCCAGGTGGGACGCCATCAAGTGATGAACTATGACACCGCCTGGCTGGCGGTGGCCCTGCGCCGTGCCGCGAGCGCGGCGGAGCGACACGATTTCCCATTCGTCGATGAAATCCGGATGGGCATCGAGAAGTACCTGGAGACGAAATGCCCGCTCAGGCTCCTGCCGCTGCCCGATCTCTTCGACCGGGTTCGCCACATGCTGGTGCGGATCGGCTGTGAGAGCATCGCGGAGAAGCTCGAGCCGCTGGCACCGCCGGTTCCCCTTTCGCTGGTGCGTCTCGCGAAGGAAGCGGGCAACGGCTTCGAGCTGGCATTCTACGGCCTGCTGCGGGAGGAGCTCGCGGAGTTGCGCAAGGCGGGGGCGGAGGAAATCCGCTTCACCGGCCTGAAGGAGGCCGCGCAGGTCCTGTGCGCCGTGGAGAAATGGGACCAGCGCTGCGACATGCTACTGGCCGATATCCGCGGTTTTCTCGACGAACTCGACCGGGAGCGGCATCCCTTCCGCCGTCCGATGCGACTGAGGCTGGATGCCGAGCGCTGAAGCCGGTAGCTTTCCGCATGTCCAAGACCCTTTTCGAGAAGATCATCGACCGCGAAATCCCAGGTGACTTCGTCCATGAGGACGATCTCTGCGTCTGTTTCCGCGATATCTCGCCGCAGGCCCCGGTACATCTCCTGCTGGTGCCACGCCGGCCGATCCCGCGGATCGAGGAGGCCGCGGATGGCGACCAATCGCTGCTGGGGCATCTGCTGTTGACCGCCCGCCGGGTGGCGAAGGAGCAAGGTTTGGGGGAGGACGGGTTCCGTCTTGTAATCAACAACGGGCCCGATGGCGGGGAGGCGGTGCCTCATCTCCACATTCATATCCTGGGGGGCCGGCAGATGAATTGGCCTCCGGGCTGATCGTTAGATTGCGGCTGGTGCGGACTCTGCTTTCATGCTGCGGATGCCGAAAGCCTTGGTCTGCCTGCTCGCCGTCCTTTCCTTCGCCGGTTCCGCGTTCACCGCGGAGTCCGCGCCGATCCCGACCCGCCGGGTGGTGATGGTTCACGGGATTTTCCAAGACGAGTGGCGTTGTTTCGGGCGCTTGCGCCGTGAGCTCGAAGCCAACGGGGTAGAATGCGTGTGCCCCTCGCTGAAGCCCGCCGATGCCCGCGACGGCCTGCCGAAACTAGCCGAACAGCTCAAGCGGGCGGTGGACGCCAAATGGAAGAAGGACGATCGTTTCGTGCTGATCGGTTTCAGCATGGGCGGGTTGGTGGGACGTTATTACCTGCAGGAACTTGACGGGGCGGACCGCTGCGACGGGATCTTCACCGTGGCCACGCCTCACTACGGGACGCGGATGGCCTGGCTGTGGTATGGCGAAGGTGCCCATCAGATGCGTCCCGGCAGCGAGTTCCTGGCGGATCTGGCGGCGACCGAGCACCGGCTGGGACATATCCCCGCCGTGACCTACCGCACCTGTGCCGACCTGATGATCGTGCCCTCGCAAAGCTGCAACTGGGATCGCGCCGAGAACGTCACCGTGTCCTGTCCCATTCATGCGCTGATGTCCTGCGATCCGAACGTCCGGCGGGATATCGTCAGCCGGCTGGCGATGCCTTCGACTGCGGAGCGCGGGCTGCCGGTGATCAGGACGAGACAGCAGGTTTCGCGGCAGGCGAGGACCCCGTGAGAGCCCGGGTTTCGGAGAATTTCGTTGCGCTCGCCCGGATTGCGCGGTTCCAAGGGGCAGCCCCGTATGCCCGAGCACGATCCCATTTCCGCCGTAGCGGCCGCCGGCCCCGCGGGGAAGCCGTGCCCGCCGGTACTGATGATCCTCTTCAACCGACCGGACCTCGCGGAGCAGGTCTTCGCCCGGGTGCGGCAGGCCCGGCCCGCCCGGCTTTACCTCGCGGTCGATGGCGCGCGGGACGCGGTCAAGCATCCTGCCGACGCCGGACGGACGGCGCGCTGCCGCGAACTCGCCGGAAAGGTGGACTGGCCCTGCGAATTGAAGACGCGGTTTTCGCACGTGAACCAAGGCTGCGGGCGCGGCCCGAGCAATGCGATCACGTGGTTCTTCGAGCATGAGGAATCAGGCATCATCCTGGAAGACGATTGCCTGCCCGAGACGAGCTTCTTTCCCTTCTGCGCGGAGATGCTCGCGCACTATGCGACCGAATCCCGGGTGATGCACATCAACGGGAACAACTTCGCGCCTGCCGATGCGAAGGGCATCTACGGGGCTTATAGCTTCGGATTCGGCCGCTATGCCCAGGCCTGGGGATGGGCGTCGTGGGCGCGGGCGTGGAAGTACTTCGACTACGACGTGAAGGGCATCCGGGAGGAAGCGGCGGAAACCTTCGCGACCGCCGGCGTGGAGCCGGTGCGGCATGCCGCGCACCGCGACCGGGTGATCTCGACGCTCGAGCACCATCACCACGACGTGTGGGACTACCAGTGGCAGCATGCGGTGATGAAGCAGCGCGGGCTCTGCATCTCCCCGGCGGTGAACCAGATCTCGAATCTGGGTTTCGGCGACGACGCCACCCACACGACCGACTCGACCAGCTTCGTCGCGCGCGCGAAGACGGCTCCCCTGCCCTTTCCGCTGAGTTACCCTGCGAAGGTGGAAGAGTCGGCGGCGGTGAACCGCTTGTATGCCGATCACATGTTGGGCGAGGTCGGACGCTACCGGAAGAAGGCATTCAAGCGCTGGCTCCGAGGGCTGTTCGGAATCCGCAAGGCCGCGAAATGAAAGCGATCCGCCATACCCGCCGCTACGCGGGCGTCATGCTGGCAAGTCTCGTGATCGCCTCCTTGATCGCTGCGGCAATCAATACCCGGGTGGATCCCTTTCGAGTGACGGGTGCACCCTGGGCGAGCGCGGAGGCGGACCCTTATCGCGACATCTCCGCAAGCACGCGCACCGGGAAGGCGGGTTTGATCCGCTCGCGGAACCATTGGCAGGTGGGCATCTTCGGTTCTTCACGCGTGATCAGTTCGCTCGATCCGGAGGCTCCGGGCTGGGCCGGAAAGAAGGTGGTCAATCTCGGCATGCCGGGTGCCTTCCTCTACGAGAACATCGCGATGGCCGAATACTTCATCGCGCGCCAGCCGGCCGAGACCCTGCTCTTCGGGATCGATCCGGGCGACCTCACGAATGCGAAGGACACGCGCCCGATGGTGGACTTCATGGCATCCCCCCTGAATCCGGACGGGGTGCTGGACCGCGAGCTGCGCTATGTCTTCGGCATGTCCACCTTCGAGACCTCGCTCGAAACGCTGAGCCTGCAGTGGAAGAAGACACCGGCGGAATACAACCCGCACGGATTCCGCGACCGACCGGGCGGAGCCGGGGGCGGCGGGGCGGCATCTCCGGGGAAGGGCCAGTTGAACTTCATCAAGAACCGCTTCATCGATGATGCCCGCGTTCCCGCCAAGCCGGGTGAAGGCACGAAGGTGCACCCGGAAAAAGCCACTCTGTTAGAAACGCTGATGCGGCGCTGCCGCGAAAAGGGCGCTCGACTGGTGCTTTTCCTGCACCCGAACCACGTGTTGTTGCAGGCGAAGTCCTCGGACATCGGCAAGGCACAGATACCTTTCGAGACCGACCGGCGGGCGCTGGTCGAGATGATCGGGCGGGTGAATGCCGGAGGCTCGGGGCCGCCCGTGGAGTTGTGGGACTTCTATTCCTACCACCCCTACAACTGCGAGCGCGTGCGCCCGGTCCAAGGAAAAGCTCCCGAGCTGGTTCACTGGCGCGATCTCGAACACTTCACGAAGGACGTGGGTGACGGGATGCTGTCCCTTTTGATGGGTTGGGAGCTGAAGGACGAGCGCCTCGCCCAATACGGAATCCGGCTCAACCGCGAGAATCTCGAGGCCAGGATCGCGGCACTGCGGGAGGCATACCAAGCCTATCTGCAAGAAGCGGAGTCCGGCGATCTCGCTTGGAA
>CAMLOZ010000355.1 GCA_946481625.1 uncultured Haloferula sp.
GTGGAAGTCCTCGCGCTTCACCACCGGGGCATAGAGCAGCAGACCCTTCGCGGCATCCCGCACGGTGCGGGCCTGGTGGTTGGCCATGCCTTCGAGCATTTCGAACTCCACGCGGTCCTCCACGCCCTCCCGGGCCCGTAGCAGCAAGCCATAGGCAATGTCGAAGAGATTGTGGCTGGCGACGCCGAGGCGCACCGCGCGGGCATTCTCCGGCTTGCAGCCCTCATGGAGCATGCGCTTGAAATTCGCGTCCACTTCGACCTTCGAGTGATACGGCGCGAGCGGCCAATCGTGGATTTCCGCATCCACCTTCTCCATCGCCAGGTTCGCGCCCTTCACGATGCGGATCTTGATCCCCGCCTTGCCTGCATCCACACGCTGGAGAGCCCAGGCATTGAGTTCCTTCTGCACCGGCCAGGCATCGGGCAGGTACGCCTGCAGCACGATACCCGCTTCGAGCCCGTGGAATTCCGGCTCGTCTAGTACTTCGCGGAACGCCGAGCAGGTGAGGCGCAGGTCGCGGTATTCCTCCATGTCGAGGTTCACGAACTTGTTGCCGCCGTCCGCGCGCTGGTGTTGCATCGCCGCACGGTAGAGCGGGCGGAGGCGCTTCTTGATCTCCGTGAGCGTCTCCTCCAGCGCCACAAGGTGGATCTGGCTGAAGATCGCGGAGAGCTTCACCGAGATGTAGTCGGTATCGGGATCGGCCAGGCGGGCGAGATTCGACTCCAAGCGGTGGTTGGCTTCTTCCTCGCCGAGCACCGCCTCGCCGAGCTGGTTGAGATTCATCCGCATGCCCGCGCGGCGGCGCCGCTGAAGGTGCCGCCGGAGCTTGTTTTCCTCGGCGGGAAGGATCACGGACGAGCTTTCCTGCCGCATTTTTTCGGCAACCAGCGGCATCACCACCTCCGGCGCGGCGGCGGAGGCCATCTCGCCGGCCCGCATCGCCACGCGCGCGCCGAGCGGCAGGTACTCCGGCACGCCGTAGTCATCGATCAGGTCCCGGAAGCGCTTCGCCTCGCGCGAAGCCGTCGGCGGGCGGAACACTTGGTCCGCCATCGCGAAGGTGAAAGCCTTGCCCGCCGCATCGTGCATCATCGCCGCCATCTGCCGCGCCTGCGTGCGTTCGCTCCACTTCAACCCGCGGGTCGCCTCCTCCAGCAACTCGGCCGCGAGTTCGACCGCGAGCTCCGGCAATTGGGCGTCACCGGGGCGAAATTGGCGGCATCGATCGATGAGATCGCAAACACGAGTCATACCAGTCACTTTAACCCACACGTCTTGACCGTATCGACCATCGCGTCCGCTCCCGCGAGCCAATTGGCGCATCAATGAAGTGGCACCCTAGAACAATTGAGAGGTAGTCCAAGTGGCCGATCCGTGGAATATTCCACAAGTTCCGCCGTATAGCGGTTCCGCCACATGGTGGAAGAACCCAAGCCCCGCCCTTTCGTTACGATGCGCCTGCCCGCGATTCATGTCCTCGTTCTTGGATCCGCCCTCGCCGCCCAAGCCGGAGCCGAAACCCCTGCCGCGAACGCCGGCGGGATTTCGTTCAACGACTCGATCCAGCCGCTGCTCTCCGAGGCCTGCTACCATTGCCACGGCCCGGACAGTGGCACGCGCGAGCCGAAGGACGAACCCTTGCGCCTCGACCGGAAGGAGTTCGCCTTCCAAGCGCGCGCCGACGGGAAGCCGGTGCTAATTCCCGGCAAACCCGACGAGTCCGCACTGATCCGGCTGATCCGCAGCACCGATCCCGAGAAGCGGATGCCGCCGCTGAAGGCGCACCGCCAGCTCAAGCCGGAGGAGATCGCGCTGCTGGAGCGCTGGGTCGGCGAAGGTGCGAAATACGAGGAACACTGGTCCTTCCTGCCGCCGGTGAAGAAGCCTCTGCCGGAGATCGCGGGCGATACCTGGTCGCGCAATCCGATCGACCGGATGGTCCTGGCGAAGCTCAAGGCCAACGGCCTATCCCCCGCCCCGCCGGAAGATCCCCGCACCCTGATCCGCCGGGCGGCGCTCGACCTGACCGGACTTCTTCCGGAACCGGCGGACGTGGAGGCCTTCGCCGCGAATCCGACCGATGCCGCCTACGAGGCCTACCTCGACAAACTGCTCGCCTCGCCGCGCTCGGCCGAACACCGCGCCCGCTACTGGCTCGACTATGTGCGCTACTCCGACACGCACGGCCTGCACTTCGACAACCTCCGCTCGATCTGGCCCTATCGCGACTACCTCATCCGCGCCTTCCAGCAGAACAAGCCCTTCGATCGCTTCCTCACCGAGCAGCTCGCCGGCGATCTCCTGCCCGCCGCTACCGTCGATGAACTGGTCGCCACCGGATACATCCGTGCGAACGTCTCCACCAACGAAGGCGGCACGATCCCGGAGGAAGTGCACGTGAACAACACCCGCGACCGCGCGGAGGCTTTCGGCGCCACCTTCCTCGGGCTGACCGTCGGATGCTCGGCATGCCACGACCACAAGTTCGATCCCACCTCGCAGAAGGATTTCTACAGCCTCTCCGCCTTCTTCCACAACACGGCCGAAAAGCCATGGGACGAGAACGTGCAGGATCCCGCCCCTGTGCTGCGGTTGCCCGGGCCGGACAAGATGCCGGACCTGGAACGCGCCATCGCCAACCGTCACGAGCCCGCCGCGAAGTACGAGAAGCTTCGTAGCCATGCCGACACGCACTTCCGGCAGAGCGTGGCGGCCGGACTGACGCCGCAATCCGTTTCGAATGACGCCTTGCAAGTCCGTTTCCGTTTCGACGAGGGCTCCGGCGACGTCGTGAGGAACAGCGCCCCCGGCGCGGATCCCGCCACCTACACGGTGGATACCAACCCTCTCGTCTGGGGCGAGGATTCCTGGCTCTGGCCTTCGATGCGCATGGATATCGCCAGCCGCCTGCCGCTGCCGGAGATGGGAGACTTCGAGGCGAACCAGCCGTTCTCCTTGTCCTTCTGGACCATGGCGCGCCTGAAGACCGCGAACATCGATACCGGCATGGGCGGCATTGTCTCCCGCATGGGCGACAGTGCCCGCAATTCGCACCGCGGCTGGGATCTCTTCTGCGACGGCGGGAAATACGTGATCCACATCATCCACCAATGGCCGCAGCACGCGATCCGGGTGGAGAGCCAGCCCTTCCCCCGCGGCCAGTGGCGGCATATCGGTTTCACCTACGACGGTTCGTCGAAGGCGGCGGGCGTGACGCTCTATGTCGATGGCAAGCCGGTGCCGCTGAAGATCACGCACGATTCGCTGCAGCCCGGTCAGACGATCCGGACGGATGCACGCATGCACATCGGCCGGCGGGAGGACGAGCAGCCGCTGCGCGAGTCCCGCTATCAGGACCTGCGCCTCTACGCGCGGGCGCTTTCGCCGGAAGAATTCACCCGGCTGCCCTTCGAGGATCTAGCCGCCGAGATCATCGCCCGCGAGCCCGACCCCGCCAAGTGGTCCGCCGACGAGCGCTTCGTGGTGCTCGACCGCTGGTATCTCGGCAGGGTGAATGAGGAGGCCGTCCGTTTGCGCGAGGATCTCGCCCGGATCGATGCGGAGATCGCGCAGATCGGACAGGGCGGCACGCCGACCTTGATCGCCGCCGAGAAGCCGACTCCCGCCACCGCTTCCGTGCTGGATCGCGGGGTCTATAGTTCGCGCAAGTCGCGGGTGGAAGCGGCGACACCATCCTTCCTTCCACCGATGGCCGTGAGCGAACCTCGCAACCGTCTGGGGCTTGCGCACTGGCTCCTGCAAGCGGATCAACCGCTGCTCGGCCGCGTCACGGTGAACCGCATGTGGCAGGAAGTTTTCGGTACGGGCCTCGTGGAGACCGCGGATGACTTCGGCATCATGGGCTCGCGGCCGAGCAATCAGGAACTGCTCGATTGGCTCGCGGTGGACTTCCGCGAAACCGGATGGGACATGCGGCGAATCTACAAGTTAATGCTCACTTCCGCGACCTATCGCCAGAGCCAGGCCGTGACGCAGGACAAGATCGCGAAGGACGACAAGAACCGCCTGCTCTCCCGCGGACCGCGCTTCCGCATGGATGCCGAGGTGCTGCGCGACTCGGCGCTGCAGGTCTCCGGGCTCCTGGTCGAGAAAATCGGCGGCCCGCCGGTGAAACCCTACCAACCGCCCGGCGTGTGGGAGGCGGTGTCCATGCCTGAGTCGAACACCAAGCAGTATCAGCCGGACAAGGGCGAGAACCTCTACCGCCGCTCGATGTATTCCTTCTGGAAGCGCTTCGCCCCGCCGCCCTCGCTGGAGACCTTCGACGCCCAGGCACGCGAGGTGGTGTGCACCAAGCGAGCCCGGACCAACACGCCGCTGCAGGCGCTTGTGACGATGAATGATCCGCAGTTCGTGGAAGCGGCCCGCAAGCTCGCGGAGCGTGCGATCAAGGCGGCACCGGACGATGCGGGACGGATCGATTTCATGGCGCGGACGACGATCTCGCGCGGGCTTTCCAAAACCGAGCAACCCGCCTTTTCGAAGAGCCTCGAGACCTTCCGCAGCCACTTCAACGCCCATCCCGATGATGCCACGGCGCTCCTGACGA
>CAMLOZ010000356.1 GCA_946481625.1 uncultured Haloferula sp.
GCGGGCGGCGATCGCCATACGGTGGATCTCCAGCTCCGCCGGATCGGCGAAGCGCGGGCAAATCGTCTTCGCGGGGTTCCCTCCGACCACCACGTAGGGCTCGACGTCCTTGGTCACGACCGCTCCGGAGGCGATCACCGCGCCTTCGCCGATGGTCACGCCGCTGAGGATAATCGCACCGTAGCCGATCCAGACATCGTCGCCCACGACGACCTTCAGATCATGCCCCTTCCAGTCATAATCGGGGTCGCGGATCTGCATCGCGAGGCGCGTGGGCGTTCCGACGTGCTGGAAGTGGTGATCGTAGCGCCCGACGAAGGCGACCATGTTCGCCATGATCACGTTGTGCCCAATCTCGGCATCGCACTCGATCTGGCTATAGCGGCCGATGTAGCAGTTCTCGCCGATCACGATCTTGTTCGGCGCCCACATCACCACGCGGCGACCGGCATGGAAACCGCGGCCGATCGAGTGCTGGCGCCACATGACATGGACGAGGAACCAGTCCCGGATGCCCTTCAGGCTGCTGACGATCTTGGGAGGGATGCGCTTCATCGGGTCAGTCCTGGGAAACGGAGCGGAGGATTCCGGAGAAGCTCTCGAGCCATTGCTCGGGCGAGGCATTCTCCAACAGCCACGCGCGACCCGCTTCGCCCATCGCGGCCCTACCTTGGGCACCCAGCGCTTCCATCCGCTCGACATCGTCGGCAAGGCGGGCGGCATCGCCGGGTTTATGGAGGAAGCCGGTGACACCCTCCCGCACCGTTTCGGTGAGGCCGCCGGAAGCCGCCGCCAAGACCGGACGGGCGAAGTCATAGGCCTCGTACACGATCAGACCCAGCGGCTCCCACCAGAGGGACGGCGCGATCAACGCGCGGCAACCGTGGAGTAGATCGTCCTTCGGCTTGCCCGAGGCGAAGCCGACACAGACCACCTTCTTCATCCGGGCGGCGGCGGCGTGGATGCGTCCTTCCTCCGGCCCGGCGCCGGCGATGATGAGCCGCGGGCAGGTGTCCCCCAGCCGTTTTTCAAGGATGCGCCAGGCATCGAGCATCGTGTAGATCCCCTTTTCCGGAACGAGGCGGCCCAGGAAGAGGTAGTGGCCTCTCATCCGCGAGGCATCGGGGTTCGCCCGCGGCTTCCAGCAATGGCGCAGCGTGACGACCTTGTCCCCGGGGATGCCGGCGGAGATGAACTTTCCGCGCATGAACTCGGAGACCGCGATCCAGCGCTTCACCACGTCCAGGGTGCCGGAACGGAGCAGGCGCGACTGGTAGGTGGCGACGAGGAAGGTGCGCAGGAAGGAGCGCTCCCAAGCGCGACCGAAGACTTCCGGCCAAGGATTGCCGCGCAGGCCGGCATCGTGCACGCGGCCGTTCACCCACATGGTGCCGGAGGGACTGAAAGGGCGGAAATTGTGGATGTACTGCACCACCGGCAGGCCGAGGTTCGCGGCCTCGTCGTAGAGCCCGAGCGAGCCGACCGGAATCAGGTTGTGGAAAAGCAACAGATCGGGTTTCGAACCTTCCACGGCCGCCCGCAAGCGGTCGCGCGAGCCCGGGTTGTCCCACACGCGCTGCGCCTGCCGGAAGCGGGTGGGAGCGCCCTTGCGCGTCCATTCGCTGCTCTGGAAGCGGAGGTCATCGACCGTGAAGCCGCGGCCGGAGAAGCGCGAGATCTCGTTCACCCACACCTCTTCACCGCCCGATTCCAAGTACTGGTTGAAGACCTGCAGCACCCGCGGGGTCGCGGTGGCAGCGGCTTGGGTCGGGGCGGGTTCCACGGCGGCAAGCATCGGATCAATCGCCGGTGGCGTCGAGAAGAGTGCGAAGGGTAGCGGCGGCGCTGGGCGGGTCCATGTGCACGCCATCGGTGAAGCGGACCGAGTCCGGCGGGATCGCAGCGGCGAGGTCCCAGAAGGGCAGGCCGCTGCGGCGCGCGAGTTCTTCCGGCAGTACGCGGCTCGGCGTGCCCGCCTGCGCGCCGGGGGGCAGCATCACGATGATGATCTTCGTCCCGGCCGCCGTCAGCCGGGCAAGAATGCCGGTTAGCTCGTCCAGAAGGACATTTCCGGCGGGGGAAACCTGCGCGGGAGCCCCCGCCACCAGGACGGGCCGGGTTCTGGTAGGAATTACGGGGGCGGAGCCGGCAGAGGCGCTCCCCATTTTTCGCTCCATCAGCAATGTATATGCGACCGAGGACGGGCGGGCCGCCGCACTCAGGTTCGGGATCGCCACCCCGCGGCGGAACCACTGCTTGCCAAGCGCGGCCGCGAGTTCCGTTTCCCCGGCTCCGACGGCGCGGTAGAGGGTGTTCCCTTCCACGATGAGGTCGGGTGCACGGGGGATGATACCCTTGTCCATCGCCCGCAGGATCTCCGCGGCGCTGCCACCATCGCAGCCGAGATTGCCCACGCCTTCGAAGCCGCGATTGCGGTCGGGCAGGCGGCCCGTGATCGAGGAGCCGAGCAGCATCACGCGCGGGGTGCCGCGGATGCCGCTCTGCAACCGGGCCACGGACGAGAAGAAATTCGACTCGCTCTTCGTCGTACGCCCGCCGGTGAGGCGCAGCACGAGTGTCTGCGCGCCGAAGCAAACGACGAGGCCGAGAATCAGGGCGAGCCGGTAAGCGGGTCTAAAACTGGAAGTAGATGAAGCCACGCGGCGCACCGGGATTTGTCACAAGAAGGAACAGCATCAAAGCATGGATGCTGCCCTCCACGAGCGGATGGGCAAGCTTGCCCGGAAGGCCGGGCCGGTGTTCCCGCAGCCAGCCCCACAAATGGTAGAGCAACACGGGGGTGCCGTAGAAGAGCAGCGAGAACAAGGGCGGGCCGGAAATCGCACGGTTCCCGCTCGACACCCCCTCGAAGAAGGCGCGGATGTGCGCCATGTCCGGCATCAGGAAGGTCAACCACAGGAGGGTGACGGCGTGAAAGGTGTAGAGCGTCCCGAACAGCGAGTGGACGGGAGACGCCGGTGCATCGTCGAGCTTGCCGCGGCGGCGGGTGAGGAAGCGCTCCACTGCGAGCAGCAGCCCGTGGAGGGTGCCCCAGAGGGCGAACTTCCATTCCGCGCCGTGCCAGAGGCCGCCGAGGATCATCACCAGGAAGAGGTTCACGTAGGTGCGCCCCTCGCCCTTGCGGTTTCCGCCGAGCGGGATGTAGAGGTAGTCCCGTAGCCATGCCGACAGCGACATGTGCCAACGACGCCAGAATTCGGTAATGCTTCGCGAAAGGTAAGGGAAATTGAAGTTCTCCGGGAAGCGGTACCCGAACATCGCGGCGAGCCCGATGGCGATCAGCGAGTAGCCGCCGAAGTCCGCGAAGATCTGCAGGCCGTAGGCATAGAGGAGAGGCACCAGGAAGAAAGGGCCGGAATTCGCAAGCTCCGCCGTGCCGATCGTGAGCATGGCGGTCTGCTCGGAGAGGTTGTCCGCGACGAAGACCTTGAGGAAGTAGCCCAAGATCAAGGTCCGGACGACGTGCTGCCAAGGGATGTCCTCGAAGCGCTTGCCGGCGATCTGCGGCCAGAACTGCTTGGCCTTCACGATGGGGCCGGCGACGAGTTGCGGGAAGAAGAGCAGGTAGAAGCCGATGTCGCGCACCCCCTTTGCGAAGCGTCCGCCCTTCGAAAGCATCGCGTCTCCTTCGCGGGTCACCTCGCCGCGGGCGACATCCACGATCATGCTGATGCCGTGGAAGGTGTAGAAGGAGATGCCGATGGGCAGGGGGATGCCCTTCACCGTCTCCACCCAGGAGGGCGGAAGGAAGGGGATCATCCCGATGACGAAGGGCGCGTACTTGAAGACCGCGAGCAGCGCGAGATTCAGGATCACCGCGAGGCGGGTCCAGTACTTCACCCGGGCTTCATCGCCAGCCACCTTGTGAAGGATGATCCGCGCGGTGGCGATGCTATTGCCGACGCAGGAGACCGCCAGCAGCACGATGAGGCGTGGGTCCTCCCATCCGTAGAAGATGACGCTCGCCGCCAGCGCAAGTGTGACCTGCCACGCCTTGCCGTGGCGCCCCCGGGACCAGGGGGCGTAGTAGAGCGCGAAGGTCACCGCCAGCAGGACGGCGAATTCCCAGGAATTGAAGAGCATTGTTGAGCGGCCCAGCTACAATGATTCGGACATCCGGCCGTTCAGCCAGGTCTTAGGCTGCGTTGAAGTCGGGAGGAGACGCGGGCCTCGGCGATGGATCTCGCATAAGTTCTTCATAAATTCGGGAAGAAGTGCGCTCGAGCCCGGATGGGGTAAGATGGACCCATGAATCGTACACAAAATACTCTTTCGTCGCGAAGGTAAGGAATTTCATGCGTTCGGCGTTATTCACGTCCAAGGCCATCGCTGCTCGCATGGCGACCGAAGCGGATCCACAATCCACCGCAGACGGGCAAACGGCGGGCAGAGCATAACAAGCCTCCCCCAATGCAAAAACCCGCTTGCCGGCCATCAATGCCTGGAAGCCCACGGAGGAATTAATGGTACAAACAACCTCCGCCCCATCAAGAGCCTCTTCCAGTGGAGTTATTTCGTCCCAACTGATCTCCGTGAGTTCGTCCAGTTTCTCA
>CAMLOZ010000357.1 GCA_946481625.1 uncultured Haloferula sp.
CCGAGCCAGAAGACGAGGGATTTGTGCGCGGGGCGGATCATGGGAGGTCGAAATTCTACGTTCTCAATGCCAAGATCCAAGTAGGAGAAGAAAATCACCAATCACAAATCGGAGTGCGGCTGCGCCGGGGGAGGGGGGGCTGTCAGGGAACGGCGGATGCGCTGGCGGCGGTGGTAGCGGAGGAGCCAGGGGAGCTGCCAGAGGCCGAGGTAGACGAGGATGAGGAACCAGTAGGGGAGCTTCACGTGATGCCAGGTGGGGCCGCCGCCGACGTAGTTCGTCGCGACGTAGGAGGGGAGGGGGAACCAGGATTCGCCGGGGTCGGGGGTGCGGGGGTCGAGCCGGATGTCCCAGTTGGTGTAGCCCCTGCCGGGGTGACGTCCGCTGTACCAGCTGGCGCTGATGATGGAATCGGAATTCCGGAAGTGCACGGAGCGACCGAAGGCGGTGACGCCGAGGCCGGTGATGTGCGACATGGAGTCGATCCACGCGACGATGAAGAAGAGGAGGCCGGGGAGGGCGAACCAGAGGACGGGAGAGCGGTGCCAGGGGCGGGACATTAGGGTGGGAGAAAGTTCCAAGTTCTAAGTTCCAAGGTCCAAACCGGAGGAGAATCATCAATCATCAATCTTCCAATCATCAATCGCACTGCGGCTGCGCCGGGGAAGGGAGGATGGGAGAGACGGGGTCCCGGTGTTTGTGCAGGCGGCGCTTGTGCCAGCGGAGGACGGCCTGCCAGAGGGCGGGGTAGGCGGGAATGAAGCACGGGATGAACGCAGAGGAACCGCCGGATGATGGAGCGTGGAGCTTGAGATCTGAGATCTGAGATCTGAGATCTGAGATCTGAGATCTGAGATTTGAGATTTGAGATTTGAGATTTGAGACCTTGGACTAGGGGAAGGCGGGTGTTTCGGCAATGATGAAGGACGGAATCGGGGATTGATCGGGAGGGAGGAGATGATGGAGTGGGGGGTGCCCTTTCACCGTTCGCTGGTCTTCTGGTGCGGGTTTGTGGTGTTTGCTTTCTTGGTTTGGAGTTGGTGGGATTCGATGAGGTGGATGACGAGGGTGCGTTCGGATTTCATGGGGCCGCCGCGTCAGGTGCAGGTGATGACGGTGGGTGGGTCGGTTGATCTGATCGTAGCGTACCTCGATGACGGGTTGAGGGGGGACTTGTGGGAGGTGGATTCGGAGCGGCTGGGCGGGGGCGCGGGCAGGGACTCATGGTGGGGTTTGAAGAACGGGCCGCGCTTCGGTCTGGATGGGGATGGCCGGTTCGGGCAGGCGAGCGTGCCGCACTGGCTGCTGGTGGCGTGCTTGCTGCCGCCGTGGCTGGGGGTGTCGGTGTGGCGGGTGCGGAGGCGGAGGCATCGAGATAGGTGACAGCGTTAGGGAGACGGGGCACCCTTGCCCGCGGTCTTCACGCCCACGCCGGCGACAGGAGTGTCGCCTCTCCTTACGGCTGGCGCATGGGACGGGAGCGCAGGGGGAAGGAGGATGAGTAAAAACGCGGCAGCGCCTGGGAGCGCGGAGCCTCCGGCCCGCAGAAGCCACGTTCGGGCCGTCTGTTCACGCGCTTCGACCGCACACCGCCGTCTCCCTCCATCCAGATCGACAAGAAGAATGTAGCTACAAGGGCTCCTTCTGCGGGCCGGAGGCTCCGCGCTCCCAGCTTTTTTGCGATTTGATGTAGGCAAGGATGCGGGAGATTGCGCGAAGTACGAGAGGGATGGTATTTCGGATGACGTATGGGCCAATCACCGCCGAAGCAATTGCCGCCGACACCACCGCCGCCTCCCGTCCGCGAGACGGGCGCGGATATCGCCTGGGCCAAGGAGGAGGAACGCCGCAAGCAGCAGGCGCGGCGCGGCTACCAGTTCACGATGTATCCGCAGCGCTCGATGCTGGCACCGGAGCCGGGGGTGAAGAAGACGACGCTGGGGTGAGAGACAGAAGTTTGCTAGTTTCTAGTGTTCAGTTTTCAGGAGAGAGGCGGGCAACCGGGATATTATGGAAGACGCGAAGACGATTTTAGCACGGTGGGCGGAGATGGAGTCGGCACGGCTGCCGTGGGATTCCGCGTGGCAGATGGCGAGTGACTATGCGCTGCCGCGGAAGGGGAACATCGCGCGGACGGAGACGCCGCCGGGCAGCAATGCGGGGAACCGTCTCTACGATACGACGGCGATCCAGGCGGTGACGACGCTGGCGAACGGGCATGCTTCTTACATCACGCCGCCGGGGACGCGGTGGTTCGCGTGGGAGGCGCCGGAGGATATCAAGGGCGACCGGGCGGACGCGTGGTACAACGAGGCGAGCGAGAAGGCGGCGAAGATCCTTTCGACGACGAACTTCTACACGACGCTGAACGAGGCCTTCCTGGATCGGTCGGCCTTCGGCGTGTGCTGCATCGCGGCGATGCCGAGCGCGGACCGGATGGTGAGCTTCCAGGCGCATCCGGTGGGGAGCTATTGCATCGATGAGGATGCGGAGGGGAACGTGGACACGATTTTTCTCAAGAAGCGCCACGGGATCCGGCAGCTGGTGCAGCTTTTCGGCGAGGAGGCGGTGAAGGCGAACGAGCGGCTGGCGAAGAGCTGGGAGCGCTTCAAGGAGAAGGGGACGAACGCGGAGCACGAGGTGGTGCACGCGGTCTTCCCGCGGGTGGAGCGGCAGCGGGGGAAGCACGATGTCTTCAACATGCGCTATGCGAGCGTGTGGGTGAGCGCGGATGGGAAGACGGTGCTGCAGCGCAGCGGGGTGCCGGAGCTTCCCTATTGCGTGAGCCGGTACCTGAAGCGTTCCGGCAGCGGGATGTACTACGGGTATAGTCCCTTCGAGGAGGTGAAGGCGGCGGTGCTGGAGGCGAACAAGACGCGGCAGATCCTGCAGGTGGTGGGGCAGCGGCTGGCGGTGCCGAGCGTGCTGATCCCGGACAATCTGGTGGGGAACGTGGATTCGCGGCCGGGCGGGCGGACGGTTTTCAAGTCGAGCGGGCAGGGGGCGCTGCCGCAGGAGTGGCTGAACCGGGGCAGGCCGGAGGGGATGCACGAGCAGCTGGCGGATGCGCGGGAGACGATCAATGCGGCTTTCCACGTGGACCTCTTCCGGATGTTCGCGCAGATCGACAAGCAGATGACGGCGCGCGAGGTGAGCGAGCGGGCGGCGGAGAAGCTGATGCAGTTTTCGCCGGCCTTCACGCGCTTCACGGCGGACTTCCAGGTGATGATGGAGCGGGTCTTCGCGATCTTGTTCCGGGCCGGGGTATTCGGGCGGATGGACGAGATTCCAAGGGAGGTGATCCGCAGGACGAGCGAGGGGGCGGAGGTGCCGTCGCCGAAGGTGATCTATCAATCGAGGATCGCGCTGGCGATCCGGCAGGCGGAGAGCGCGGCGGCGGACCGGCTGGTGGAGCGGGTGCTGGGCGTGGCGAATGCGGCGCCGGATGCGCTGGATAACTTGAACCTGGATGAGTACGTGCGGGTGGCGGCGCGGAACGACGGGGTGCCGGAGGCGGTGATCCGCCCGGTGAAGGAGCGGGATGCGCTGCGGGAGGACCGGGCGAAGGCGCAGCAGCAGCAGGCGATGGCGCAGATGGCGATGCAGGCGGGGGCGGCGCAATGACGAATTTCGAATTCGGCGAATGACGAATGAAGTGCGCTGCGCGGGGCGGGGATGTGCTGCCGCACGAGGGCGATAGCGATAAGGAGAGGGGACACTCTTGTCCCCGGTGGACACGTCCACTTCGACGACAGGAGTGTCGTCGCTCCTTATGCTGACACGTGAGATGCGCGGTTTCCGTTGAAGAACCATTCTACGATGAACGAACCACTTGATCTTGATCCATTGGCGCTTTTCCGGGAGGCGGATGCGGTGCGCGCGGACTCGCTGGAGGCGGAGAGGCGCTTCCGCAAGCTGACCCGCCGGGTCTTCCAGGCGGAGGCGGGGCGCGATTGGCTGAAGGCGGCGATCCTGCGCTACAATTTCATGGGCTCCGTGTTCAGCACGGACGATGCGATGGATGCGCTGCCTGCGGCGCATCGCGACGGGATGCGGGCGGTGATCTCGGATATCGTGAACGCGACGGTAGCGACGAAGGGGAAAGGCCAAGAAGACGATGAATCCTAGGATACACCTTTACAAGATGCGGCATATTTTCGTGGGGGACGAGTATGTCGGAAAGTACGATGCGGTTCGTAAATCGCTGGTGCTGGTGAAGGAGCACGAGGGGAAGCGGGAGAGGGTGAGGGCGTGGTTCAAGGGGAGGTTGGGGATTTGTCCGAGGAAGGGAAAAGTGCCGGGTGAGCCGTGAGCAGTGGAAAGGCAGGAGTTTGCTAGTTTTGAGCCAAGCGCCTGACGAATGTTCGAGTGGCTCCATCTCGCTGCGCTCGGTTCAGTGTTCAGTTTTCAGGGGAGTGATGCCAGAGATGGCGACGATGGGGAAGATGCGAGCCGCCGGAAAGACCGGGTTCTTCCGCTACGGTGGGTGATGGCGGCCGCGTTGGTGCTTCTGCGGGCCGGAGGCTCCGCGCTCCCAGGGGAGAGGCGCTAGAAAGAAGGTGATGGCGACGATG
>CAMLOZ010000358.1 GCA_946481625.1 uncultured Haloferula sp.
CCCCCGGCTCCGCGCCTGGCTGGAGTGCGGGACCGCCGAGGTGGTGAACACTTACGGCCCGACCGAGTGCACGGACATCTGCGCCTTCCATCACCTGCACCGCGGGAATCTCAATGACTTCGGCTTCGTCCCGCTCGGCCGGGAAATCCCGAATGTCACCGTCAGCATCCGCGACGAGGATCTCGCGATCCTTCCCGAGGGTGAACTCGGCGAACTCTGCATCAGCGGTGCCGGGCTTGGCGGAGGCTATCTGAACGATCCGGAACGCACCGCGCGCGCTTTCGCCTTGGCGGGCGGCATCTACCGCACCGGCGACCTCGCCCGCAGGCTGCCCTGCGGCACCCTCGAATTCCGCGGCCGGGCCGACCACCAGGTGAAGGTGAACGGCTTCCGGATCGAGCTCGGCGAGATCGAACGGGCGCTTGGCACCCACGATGCGGTCCGCGAAGCGGTGGTGATCGCGAAGGACGGACGCCTGGTCGCCCATGTCCAAGGGACTCAAGCAGACCTGAAGGCCCACCTCGCGGCGAAGCTTCCGGGCTACATGGTGCCCGGGGAGTTCGTCTATCGCGAGAGCTTCCCGCTCACGCCGAACGGGAAGGTGGACCGCTTGGCTCTCACCCTGGAAAATAGATCCCATGGAACTCAAAGGACGCATGGGGACACCATGGAGGCGCGCATCCTCTCCCTGTGGAGCGAGATCCTCGGGCAGCCGGTCTCCGACCCGGAAGCGAACTTCTTCGACCTCGGCGGCACATCCATTCACCTCGCCGTGGTCCATGTCCGCCTGCGCGAGATGAGCGGCAAGGATCTCGCGATCACCGATCTCTTCGCCCGGCCCAGCGCGAAGTCGCTCGCCGACTTCCTCTCCCCGCAAGCGGTAGCCACCAGCTCCGCCGCCCGGGAACGAGCCCGCCTCCAGCAGGCCGGCATCGCACGCTTCCGACGCCCCACCCCCCGATGAACGAAGAACCTTCCGCCCCCGAGGCCATCGCCGTGATCGGCATGTCCGGACGCTTTCCCGGCGCTGCCAATCCGGATGAATTCTGGCAGAACCTGATCGCGGGCAAGGACTGCATCACGCGCTTCGAGAGCCGCGTGGAGAGCGACGGCACGAAGTACGTCGGAGCTCGTAGCATGTTCGACAAGCCGGACCTGTTCGACGCCTCCTTCTTCGGCATCTACCCCAAGGAAGCCGAGCTGATGGATCCCCAGCACCGGGTCTTCCTCGAATGCGCCTGGGAAGCGATCGAGCACGGCGGCTACGATCCCCATGCCTATCCGGGCATGATCGGCGTGTACGCCGGGGTCAGCCTGAACACCTACCTCCTGCACAATCTGGGCAAGGCCCGCGAACTGGCGAAGAACTACCAGGTGGCCGAGTACCAGACGATGCTCGGCAACGACAAGGACTTCCTGCCCGTCCGCGTCTCCTACAAGCTCAACCTGCGCGGCCCGAGCATGACCATCCAGACGGCCTGCTCGACCTCGCTGGTCGCGATCTGCCAGGCCGCGACCTCGCTGCTCACCTACCAGTGCGACATGGCGCTGGCCGGGGGCGTCTCGATCAGCTTCCCGCAACAGCGGGAGTATCTCTACACCGAGGAAGGCATGGTCTCCGGGGATGGCACCGTGCGGGCCTTCGATGAAGGAGCGAACGGCACTGTCTTCGGTCACGGCTGCGGTGTGGTGCTGCTCAAGCGCCTGAGCGAGGCGGTCGCGGATCGCGATCCGATCCTTGCCGTGATCAAGGGCTGGGCCGTGAACAACGACGGCTCGGACAAGATCGGCTTTGCCGCGCCGGGATTGAATGCCCAGGCGGATGTCATCGCGCTGGCGCAAGCCGCGGCGGGAGTCAGCCCGCAGGATGTCTCCTACATCGAAGCGCACGGCACCGGTACGCCGCTGGGCGACCCGATCGAGGTGGCGGCCTTGACCAAGGCGTTTCGTGAAGGCGGTGCGACCGGCAACGGCTTCTGCGCGCTGGGCACCGGCAAGACGCATATCGGGCATCTGGACGTGGCGGCGGGGGTGACGGGTTTGATCAAGACGATCCAGCAACTCCGTCACGGGAAGATCCCGGCGCTGCTGCACTTCACCGCACCGAATCCGCGGATCGATTTCTCTAACAGCCCTCTCGTGCCGGTCTCGAAGGAGATGGCTTGGGAGCGCAACGGCTCGCCCCGCATCGCCGGCGTGAGTGCGTTTGGTGTGGGCGGGACGAATGCGCATGTGGTGATGGAGGAGGCACCGGAGATCCCTCCCACGAGTGCGGGCCGGGCACAGCAGCTCTTTGTTCTTTCGGCGAAGACGGCGACGGCACTTGAGGCGATGGCGGTGAATCTCGCCGGAGCCCTCCCTGCAGAGGGGCCCCTTGCCGACATTTCCTACACCCTCGCCACCGGCCGCCGCGCCTTTCCCTTCCGCCGCCATGTCGTGGCCGCGAGCGTGGAAGAAGCCATCGCAAAGCTCCGCGAACCCGCCAAGTCCGCCGCCGCTCCGAAGGCCGCCAAGATCGCCTTCCTTTTCCCGGGCCAAGGCTCGCAATATCTCGACATGGGCCGCGAACTCCTCGCCGAGCCCGCGTTCCGCGATGCCGTCGACGAATGCGCCACCGTTCTCCAGCGCCATCTCGACCTGGACATCCGCGAGACGCTCTATCCTTCCGATGCCGACCGCGCGGAGGCGGAGCAACGCATCCACCAGACCTGGCTCACGCAGCCGTGCATCTTCGTCACCGAGTATGCGCTGGCGAAGCTCTGGATTTCCTGGGGGATCACGCCCTCGCTACTCATCGGACACAGCATCGGCGAATACGTCGCCGCGGTTCTCGCCGGGACCTTCACTCTAACAGACGCTCTCGGCCTGCTCGCCACGCGAGCCCGCTTCATGCAGGACCTGCCCTCCGGCGCGATGCTGGCCGTGCGCCAGGCGGCGGATGAACTGCATCTCCCGGAAGGCATCCATCTCGCGGCGATCAACAGCCCGAAGCTCTGCACCGTCTCCGGCCCACACGAAGCGGTGGCCGCTTACCAGCGCGAGCTTGAAGAGAAGAAGATCGCCTGCCGCGCGCTCAAGACCTCGCACGCCTTCCACTCGGCGATGATGGAGCCGATCGTCGAGCCCTTCACCGCCGAGGTGGAGAAGGTGCGGGCCAACGCCCCGGCGATCCCGTGGATCTCCACCTGCACGGGCAAGGCGATGGATGCTGCCACGCTGGCGGATCCCGGTTACTGGGCGCGGCAGTTGCGACATGAGGTGCGCTTCACCGATGCCCTCGCCACCGCCTTCGCGGAAGAGGGACTCCTTTTGTTAGAGGTCGGCCCCGGACAGGCCCTCGCGCCTTTCGCCCGCCAACATCCGGATCGCAAGAACAGCACGGTGATCTCCACCCTGCCCTCCTCCTCGAACGACCTCGCGGACCTGCTCAACGCCGCGGGCGAACTTTGGAAAGCCGGTGCCTCGCTCGATTGGACCGCCTTTTTTGCCGGCCAGGAGCGCGCCCGCGTCCATCTCCCGACCTATCCCTTCGAGCGCCAGAGCTACTGGATCGACAAGTCCAGCGAAGCCGAAATTCACGCTCCCGCCCCGGCCGCGACCCTCGCCGCCCCGCTCGCTCCTCCCGCCCCTACCCCCCTCGCCATGTCCGCCCCCGCCGACCGCATTCCCGATCTCAGCGCAAAGCTCCGCGCCATCGTCCTCGATCTCTCCGGCGTTGCCGTGGAAGACGATGCCGCAACCTTCACCGAGCTTGGCTTCGATTCCCTCTTCCTCACCCAGGCCAGCCAGGCCGTCCAATCGCGCTTCGGCATCAAGGTCACGTTCCGCCAGATGCTCGGCGACCTCTCCTCGGTAGCCGCTCTCGCGAAGCACCTCGACGCGGAACTGCCGGCCGACGCTCCGGCTACTACACCTACCGTAGCATCCCCCGTTGCCGCACCCGCTCCCGTCCCTGCCCCGCTCACCGGCGGCACCGCCATCGAGCAATTGATGGCGAACCAGATCCAGCTCATGCAGGCGCTGCTGGAAACCCAGCGCGGCGCCGCACCCGCACCGGTGACCGCCCCGGCAAGCAATGGCCTCGAAACCGTCAAGTGGCCCGCCAATCACACGCGGAATGTCTCCAACAACACCCGCTTCGGCCCCTACAAGCCCATCGACAAGGGTGAGAATGGCGGCCTGACCCCGGTGCAGCAGAAGGCGCTCGACGAACTGATCTCCCGCTACGTCCGCAAGACCGCGTCTTCCAAGGCCTACACCGCCGAGCACCGCAGCCACTACGCTGACCCGCGAGCCGTCTCGGGCTTCAAGTCGCTGTGGAAGGAGATGGTTTACCCGATCGTCTCCGCCCGCTCGAAGGGCGCGAAGATCTGGGACCTCGACGGCAACGAGTACGTCGATATCACCATGGGCTTCGGCACCTACTTCTTCGGCCACTCCCCGGACTGGCTGATCGAGGCGGTCGAGAAGCAGCTCAAGACCGGGATCGAGATCGGGCCACAGTCGCCGATCGCGGGCAAGCTTGCGAAAGCGATCTGCGAGCTGACGAACATGGATCGCGCGACGTTC
>CAMLOZ010000359.1 GCA_946481625.1 uncultured Haloferula sp.
CCGGCGGTGGATCGGCTGAAGATCCGTCTCTCCGCGAGCACGGACATCGGTGCCGATCTTACGATTCACCGGCAGGGATCCGACTTTGTGAAAAATTTCACAAACTGCCTTGCCCGAGGGGCGGTCTTGGGGCCTGATTCCGGGGCCGGGATTTCCATGAGCAGCACCTCCACGACCGAATATCAAGCCCCCGACGTCGCGGCGAAGGCCGCCGAATACCATGAGGAGACGACGGACCTGATGGGCGAAAAGATGGTCCTGAACATGGGCCCTTCCCACCCCGCGACACACGGGGTGCTGCGCCTGATCCTTGAGCTGGACGGCGAAATCATCACCAAGGCGGATCCGGACGTGGGTTTCCTGCACCGCGGGGACGAGAAGATCGCGGAGAACATGCATTACAACCAGTTCGTGCCTTACACGGACCGGCTGGATTATCTCGCCCCGCTGGCGAACAACGTGGCCTACGCCTGTGCGGTGGAAAAGCTGATGGGCTGGGAACTGCCGCCGCGCGGTCAGGCGCTGCGAGTGCTGTGCTGCGAGCTGGCGCGGATTTCCTCACACCTTCTAGGCGTGGGGGTTTGCGCGATGGACGTGGGGGCGATGACGGTTTTCTTGTATACATTCACGGAGCGGGAGAAGATCTACAACCTGTGCGAGCAGCTTACGGGCGCGCGCTTCACGACTTCCTATACCCGGGTGGGCGGACAGCTCCGGGACATGCCGGCAGGCTTCGAGCAGGCGGTGCGGAAGTTCCTGGACGAGTGTACCGAGACGATCGAGGAAGTGTCCAAATTGTTGGACAAGAACAAGATCTACCAGGACCGGATGTGCGATATCGGGGTGATCTCGAAGGAAGCCGCAATCGCCTGGGGTCTCACCGGGCCGAACCTGCGCGCCTCCGGGGTGACGCGCGACCTGCGCAAGGATCGCCCCTACCTGGGCTACGAGAAATACGATTTCGACGTGGTGATCGCCGATGAAGGCGACTGCTATGCCCGCTACCAGGTGCGGATGGAAGAGATCCGCCAGTCGATCAAGATTTGCCGCCAAGTGCTGGACACGATGCCCGCGGGCCCGGTGAACCTGGCCGAGAGCAAGAGCATGCTGCCGGACAAGGAGCGCGTGCTGATGTCGATGGAGGAGTTGATCCACCACTTCATCGTCGCCACGCAGGGGATCGATGCGCCTCCGGGCGAGGTTTACTTCGGCGCGGAGAATCCGAAGGGTGAACTAGGCTTCTACATCCACTCCACGGGTGGTGGGGTACCCCACCGCCTGAAGATCCGCAGCCCCTCCTTCTGCAACCTTTCCCCGCTGTCGATCCTGCTGCCCGGACACATGGTTTCCGACATCCCGGCGGTGCTCGGATCTCTCGATTTCGTAATGGGCGAATGCGACCGCTGAGCGTATAAGGGCGCGCTATGAAAACGACGATTCTACTCAGTCTCCTCCTGTCCGGCGTCTCTCTGGCCGGATTTGAGAAGTGGACGAACAAGGCCGGCAAGACCGCCGAACTGGAACTGGTGAAGGTCACCGAAGCCGGGGGCGAAAAGGTCGGCGAATTCAAGACCCGCGCCGGAAAGACGGTTACCCTGAAGGCATCGGACCTTGCCGATGGAGAAGCGAAGCGCCTCGACGACTTCAAGCCGACGGCCGCGGCCGAAGACAAGGACAAGGAGGCCGCGGCTACCCCGAGCGTCTTCGACGACGTGCTCGACGGCAATCTGGTTTCCCTCCAAGGGAAGGGCCTGAAGAAATTCGAGCTCAGCTCGAAGCCCGCCAAATACTATCTCTTCTACTACACCGCATCCTGGTGCGGGCCTTGCCAGAAGTTCACCCCTTCGCTGGTGGAGTTTTACGACGCGAACAAGCCCGGCAACAACGACTTCGAGATCGTGCTGGTCACCAGTGATCAGGACGAGGACGCGATGGAAGGTTACGCCGTGGACAAGCAGATGAAGTGGCCGCACCTCAAGCTCGGGAAGGTCGAGAAGTTCCGCAAGGAATTCAAACATCCCGGCGGCGGCATCCCCAATCTGGTTCTCACCGACCTGCAAGGCAACATCATCAAGTCCAGCTACGAAGGGAAGGACTACAAGGGTCCCAACGTGGTGATGGATCACCTTGGAACGCTCCTGAAGGAGAAATAGCCGCTTTCACGCCTTTCACGCCAACATGTCCGCATCGATCCTCGAAGAAAACGTCGCTTCCCACGAGACGCCCGGCTCGAAGTTCTTTCCCGCTTTCCTGCCGACGCCGGCACTGGAAGCGGAGGCCGACAAGCGTCTGGCCCAGTTCCCCGAGGATCAGAAGCGGTCCGCGGTCCTGCCGCTGCTCCACTTCATCCAGCACCACCACGGCTTCATCTCCGCGGAGGCGATCGAGTGGGTGGCGGCGCGTCTCGCCATCGCGCCGATCAAGGTGCTGGAAGTGGTGACTTTCTACCCCGGCTTCCGGCAATCGGCGCCCGGCAAATTCCACATCCGCGTGTGCCGCACGCTCTCCTGCGCGATGGGCGGCTCGCACGAGCTGATGGACAAGCTGTGCGAGCTCACCGGCATCGACCGCTCCGCTTCCGATTCGCACCATCACCCCGTGACCGTTTCGCCCTGCGGGAAATGGTCGGTGGAATTCGCCGAGTGCCTGGCTTCCTGCGGCACCGCGCCGGTGTGCCTGGTGAACGACGATTTCCACGAAGGCGTGGCCGCGGAGAAGGCCGCGGACCTGCTCGCCAAGTATCCGGACTGAGGATCGAACGCCGCCATTCCCGCTCTTCCGAAGACCCCTTTCCGATCGTAGCCCGATGATCACCTACAAAGCCGGCAAGCAGCCCGACTCCCGCGAGTACCGACTCATCTTCAAGAATGTCGATCGCGAGGGATGGGACCCGTCGATCGATTGCTACCTGCGCGACGGCGGTTACGAAGACCTGAAAAAGGCGATGGGCATGGAGCCCAAGGCGATCACCGAGGAAGTGAAAAAGTCCGGCCTGCGCGGTCGTGGCGGTGCCGGGTTCCCGACCGGCCTGAAGTGGACCTTCATTCCGCCGAACAATACCAAGCCGGTCTATCTGATCTGCAATTGCGACGAGTCCGAGCCGGGCACCTTCAAGGACCGCTACATCGTCCACCAAGATCCGCATCAGCTCATCGAGGGCATGGTGATCTCCTGCTTCGCCGTGAACGCGAAGGTGGCCTACATCTATATCCGCGAGGAATTCCCCGAAGCGGCGGTCATCCTTGAAAACGCCATCGAGGAAGCGCGGCAGAAGAACTTCGTCGGCAAGAACGTACTCGGCTCCGGTTTCGACGTGGAGATCTACGTGCACCGTGGTGCCGCCGCCTACATTTGCGGCGAGGAGACCGGCCTGATCGAATCGCTCGAAGGCAAGCGCGCCTATCCGCGAATCAAGCCGCCCTACTTCCCCGCCGCGCTCGGGCTCTACATGTGCCCGACGATCGTCAACAACGTCGAGTCGCTCTGCCATGTGAAGCACATCGTGCGGATGAGCGGCGAGGAATATGCGAGGCTCGGCGTGAAGAACAACACCGGCACCCGCATCCTCTGCGTCTCCGGCGACGTGAAGAAGCCCGGCTACTTCGAAGTCGAGGTCGGCAAGGTGACCATGCGCGAGCTGCTCTACGACATGTGCGGCGGCCCGAAGGACGGCCGCGAGTTCAAGGCCGTGATCCCCGGCGGTTCCTCCGCGAAGATCCTGCGGTGCGACGAGAAGTTCAACCTGAAGAACCCGGACGGTACCACGCGGGAGCTGGACTTCTGGGACATCCCGATGGACTTCGATTCGCTCGCCGCCTGCGGCTCCATGGCGGGTTCCGGCGGGGTCATCGTCATGGACAACACCCGCAAGATGTCGTGGGTGCTGAACAACCTGAACACCTTCTACGCCCACGAATCCTGCGGCCAGTGCACGCCCTGCCGCGAGGGCTCGATGTGGATGAAGAAGATCTCGGACCGCATCGTCGCGGGCGAAGCCTCGCCGAAAGATGTGGAAACGCTGGAGAGCGTGGCCTACCAGATCGACGGCCGCACCATCTGCGCCTTTGGCGAAGCGTCATCGTGGCCCGTGGAAGCGATCATCGCGAAGTTCCGCGAAGAGTTGCTCGCCGACACCAGCAGCGCGAACGACGCGGAGCCTCATAATCCGGAGGCGGAAGCACAGCGGAGATATTTGCAGCACGCGTGATAGACACGGGATCGCTTTGATATTGCCGGGCGTGCAACATCCTGTTATGCGGCGGGGTGTATGAGTGCACCAGACCCTTATCAAAGCCCCGCGCAGTCGGGCACGGGATATCCTGTCGTATCCCAGCAAGCGGCGAAGGACATCCTGTTCTCGTTTCAAGGGCGAATCCCGCGCCGCACTTACTGGCTGTGGGGCATCGTGAGTGGCTTGGCCATCGGCATTGTGATCGGCATTCTCGGCGCGATCCTGGGCCCCGAAGTGGATCCCACCACCGGCGCGGTCAGTGGCGGCGGACTGTTCGGGCTCATCGCCGGCATTCTGTATATCCCGCTGATTTGGATCGGGCTGGCCTT
>CAMLOZ010000360.1 GCA_946481625.1 uncultured Haloferula sp.
GCGATGGTCGCTCCGAAGATTCCCGCAATCCATCCGCCGAGGAGGATCGCGACGTTTCCGCCAATGCCGTCGTAGTCGGGGCGGCCATTCGCCTCGGCACGTTGGATGGCGGCGGGGAGCCCGATGAACAAGCGGTGCAGGATCATCCCGATCCAGATCGCGGCCACTGCGGCGAAGAAGCGCACGGCGAAGTTCCTTGTGCCGCTGCGCGGGGGGATCGCATAGATCAGCAGCGGAAGCCCGAGTAGCACGAGCCACTCGGTCACGGGGGAGAAGAGCTGGAGGAATCCGGGCATCGGTCGTGGAGTGGGCGTGGGGTCGCAAAGCTTCAGCTTGGTGACGGGCTTGGCCAGATGTATTCGCGAGGCTGCGGGTGGTGCTCAGGCCGGGAAGTGCAGGGGAAAGACTTCGTGGTCCGCGAGGAAGGCGAGGACGGCATCGAGCGCATGCGCGGCTTCGTCCCATGGGACCTTGGTCAAGGTGGGATCGCTTTCGTAGGATTGCCGCGTTGTGTCCCAGTTTTCCTTGAAGGTGGCGGGACTCTCGCAATCGACGCGGCGGCTTTCGCAGGCCAGCCGGAATTCACCCGCGGCCATGGCCCAGAACGCCGTGCCGGCGATCGGGCGAGCGGAGAGGATGCGCGCGAGATCGTGGAGGTCCTTCACCCGCACGGCTCGCTCGCCGCCCGCCATCTTCCGGCGATAGGCGGGCAGGGAAGTGAGGAAGGCGCGCAGCTTTTCTCCGGCGATGCGATGCAGCGCGTAGGCCTGGATGTTGGCGCCATCCACGGCCAGCTCGCAGATGGCCTGCGGCCCGAGGGGCTCGGGTGCGGCGATCTCCAATTCCAAGGTGGGCAGGGTACGCACTCCCCGGAAGCGCCCGTCGGTCAGACGGATCTCCGCGACAAGCATGTCCCAGCCGCGGGGGTGACCGGCCTTCGGCTTTTTATTCACGGTCAAGGATTCGAGCGTGAACCGGACTGGATCTTGATCTTCGAAGTGGCGGGTCAGAGCTGTTTGAAGCCGCGCTTGGAACCAAGCCGCCTCTTCTTCCGGGCCGGACATGCTTTCGTGGAAGTCCGCATCGAGATTTGAATCGATGTCCAGCGATTGACGGTCTGCACCCAGATGGAGGTTCAAGATGCGGGCTCCTTTGAAGATGATCGCGTTTCGCAACCCTTCGTGATGAGCCACCGCTTGCAGGATCTCCCGCAGGACGGAGTCTTTCCAATCGCGTTGTTGATCCGGGCTCATGGGTCAGGGGAGTGTCACCCCCCAATCCGCGGAGACCCGCGGGTATTCGAAGCCATGCAGGAGGGGAATCGGGGTTGCCTCATCGCTCTGTCTCCGGCGTTCCTTGCTCGCATTCAGCCGGGTGGCGAGGACGGGGCCGGCGCTCGCATCCAGGAAGTCGAGCATGGCTCCCACACGGCGCTCGAAATCATCGCGGCCGATTTCCGCGAGATGTCGTTCCAAGCGCTCCGGATTCCAGCGGCTGATGCCTCTTTCCCATGCCTCGAAGACCGTGGACTCTCCTCCGCAACGAAGCGGGTGAAGGAGGGTGTCGAGGAGGGTTTGCTCAAGCGTGGTCGTGCGCAGGAGAGTGCGAGGTCCCTGCTGCCGGAGCTGTACCCCGGGGACCAGCGTACGGTCCCGGCGGGTGGAGTAGCAAGGGACGCCTTGGTAGTGGGAGCGAAGGGTGCCGAGGGGATCGCGGGGTTTCCGGGGAGGGCCGGAGGCGGCCTGCGGTTCGATCCGCGGGGTGGGGGATGGGCCTGACGTCCGGGGCTCTTCCAAGCGGGCGATATGGTAGAAGGCTGGTACCTGGGTAGTGAGCTCATGGAGCTCCAGTGCGCCGAAGTAGCAGAGGACACCGGATGGCTCGAGCCCTTGGAGAAGCTCGGGCACGCCCGGTAGTTCGTCCGGTCCAGCCTCCATGTCCAGAAGGTAGAGGACTTCCGGTTTCTTGCCGGGAGGGGTTTCAGTGGTCAAGGGTTTGGCCCAGCCGATCTGTAGCATTCGATCGATCACCTCCCTGGCTGGAGGGAAATTTGTGGTGAGCTTGTCCACATGGGCATTCGCGATCCCGGAGATCTTGGCGACCAAATCCGAGTGACGCCATACCCGGGCCGACGGGTGGGTTTCGCCCGCGCCTGCCAGGTCACTGGATAACTCTCTAAATATCAGGTGGATGCGGTCTCCATCAGAGAGGGGTGCTACGGTAGATTTGTGATCATCTGCTTCCATGGCGATGTCTTACAAAGACATCGCCATGGAAGCAGATGCATTGCAAGGAAAAAACCTTCCGAAAATAGGTTATTTGAACACGGGTTCAGGCGTGGCTTTGGTTTCGCTCACACCGTCTCCACCAGCACGGCGTCGATGCGGCCGCCCTCGAGGGTTTGGACGTCGGGGAACTCCTTGTTGAGGGAGCGCAGGACGGGGACGTTGCCGAAGGTGTCGGCATCCTCGCCGGGGTGGGCTTTGCGGTAGCCGAATTCCTTCAGGGTCGCGCCTTGGCCGTCGGAGTAGGCGACGATCGTGCCCTTCCGCGGGAAGCCTTGGCCGTGCCAGTGCTTCACGACGATCAACGCGCCGTCGCGGATCTTCGGCTCCATCGAGCGGCCGAAGACCTTCAACGCGTAGTGGTCGGCGGGGTAATCCCGGGACACGCGGACCGGCTCGGGCTGGATATCCGAGGAAATCCGGGCACCGGCGGCGATTCCGCCGTGAAGGTCGATCCAGAATCCCGGGGAAGTGTCGGCAAGCGGCGCTTCCTCCTCCTGCACCCGGGCGGACACGAGCGCGGGCGGCAGGGCGATCACCTTGTCGTGGGCCAGGCGGCCGACCTCGGCATCGCAGGTGTGGATCACCCACTCCTCGAGGGTCAGGCGGGCCTCCTGCGCGGCGCGGGAGTAGTCGCGGAAGGTCGCGAGATCCACCTCCACGCTGAAGATTTGCGGCTGCGGGTCCTGGCGCTTGCGGCGGTGCTCCTCCGCCCGGCGGTCATCCTCCATCAGCCGGCCGATCAGCGCCAGGGTCGCAAGGGGGATCTCCTTCGGGCTGGAAAGCCAGTTGTCGACGGTGCGCTTGCTGATGTTTCCGCATTGAGCGGCAAGCCATTCCCGGCTTCGCGCGGTGGTCTTTAACCACTCTTTAATGTCTTCCTTGCTTGGACTCATGGAGACCGGATACACCTTTCGGTGCATCAAGTCGAGGGAATTTTTCGCTCGTGGGTGTATTTTTTGGCTTGCTGGTTGCACCCGAAAGCGTAAGTCTGGTGTATGTCCCGATTGTCCGATGCCACTTCACGGCGTTTCCGGGTCCCGCTCGCGGGGTTTGGCGAGCCGACCCAGGATTACCTGCGGGCCGCCGCGAAGGCGGGCCTGCCGCCGGTGGCGGCGGTGAAGGCCTTACTGGACCGGGGCGTGCGGCGGGGAGTCGGGGCTGACCTGCGGGACGGGGCCGGAGCTGCGGCCGGTGCGGCGGAGCGGGTGGTGCCGGTGCTGCACGGGGTGGGGACCGGGCTGCGGACTCCGGGAGGGAGGGGCCGGGGTCAGGGGCCGGGGGGCGGAAAATGAACTGCTCCCCGTGTCCCCCGACCCTGGCCCCGAACTTCGAAGCCCGACCTCTGCCTTCCGACCTCTGACCTCCAGCCCCTGACCCCCGGCCCCCGGCCACTTCTCTTTCCCTAACAAGCCAAACTACCCATGAAACATCCCGAGAGCATCAGCATCTTCGATATCGAGACGGCACCGGACCTGGAGGCGGTGGCGCGGCTCAGCCCGCCCTTCGATCCCGCGGCGGTGAAGGTCTCGCACATCAAGGATCCCGCGCGCGCGCAGGCGAAGGTCGAGCGCGAGGAACGCAAGTACTGGCAGGCGATCCACCGGAAGGCGGCGCTCAATCCTGCTACGGCACGCATCGTAGCCATCGGCGTGCACCACTCCGGCGGGCATCCGCTGGTGCTGGCCGGCACGGAGGCGGAGCTGCTGCGCTCCTTCTGGCGGGAGTTCCGCATGTCGCCCGCCTGGGCCTTCTGGTCGGGGAACAACGGCCGCGGGGCCTTCGATCCGCGGTTCCTGATCGTGCGTTCCTGGGTGAACCGGGTGCCGATCCCGCCGGCGGCCTTCGCGGCGAAGGGCAGTCCGGGCAAGCTATCGCCGGGCGCGTGGATCGATCTCGCGCCGCGGTTCCTGATCGGCGCGGAGTCCGGCAGCACCTGCTCGGCGAACCGGGCGGCGCGCACGCTGGGGGTCATCGGGCGGGATCTCGGGTGGACCACGATCCGCGACAAAGACGAGCTGGAGCGCCGCGGCGTGACGGGCGCGAATTTCCACGAGTGCTGGGAGGATCCGCTGCGGAATGCGCTGGCGCGGGAGTACCTGCGCAACGATCTGGCGATCGAGCGCGCCATCGCGGACGTCCTTTTCGGGAAGGAGGTGGCGGCGTGAGCATGAACGAGCATGCGCTCGCGGGAGGCGAGGAGGTGGAGCATTTCCTGGACCCGAAGGAGATCCGCTTGAGCGGGGAGCCGCCGGCCGTTTCGGCGGA
>CAMLOZ010000361.1 GCA_946481625.1 uncultured Haloferula sp.
CTCAAGCCTCACCCCGTAGGCGACGCGCGCGGGCACGCCGGCCATGTTGAGAAGATCGATGCCCAGGACCGTGAGGGCTCCCCTCCCCGATTCATCTTCGTAGCGGGCGCGGAGCAAGCCGATCTCCTGCGAGGTTTGGATGGCGGCGATCTCGCGGAAGATCCCCACGAATAGCGAATCGGGATCCGCGGACACCGACTTGGCGCGCTGGATCACCCGCTTCGCGGCATCCTCCATCGAGTTCGAGAAACCGGGATTCTCCGGCACCGGGAAACCGCCGCCGGGATGGGATAGCGGCTCGCCGCCGCTCTTCTTCCGCTCGGGGAAATTGACCCGGTAATAGAGCGCTTGGTTCTCGCTCTGCTTCTCGGAGGTCCACACGGCGGTGTATTCGCCCCGGTCCTTCTCGACGTAGTAGTTGTAGCCCACCGAACCGGCTTCAGGACTCAAGCCCTCGTCCATGGCGGCCGAGGGGATCGAGAGCTCGGCGCGAACCTTCCCGCCATCGGCAATAAAAGTGAGCTTCGCCTCGATCATCCACTCCGCCGGCTTGTCGCTCGCACTGAGCGGCAAGCCGAGCTTCACGCTCTTGTAGGCGGCGATACCTCCGCCGATCACCGTGAGAATGAAGACGACGCAGAACAGCTTGATGCGTGATGCCATGGCGGGCCGCGGACGGGATCAGCGCAGGATTTTCTGGTCGGCCAGATAGGCGCGACCCGGATCGACCCAGCCGATCTCCTTGATGGTGCTGCGGCCGATCAGGACCGGGCTCAGCATGTTACTGCGGTTGTTCAGGGTGAAATCCGCCCGCAGCTTGCGCTCGCCGATGGTGAAATTCAGCCGCACCACCTCGCGCGCCACGGACTTGCCGCCGGGCTCTTTGATATGGGCGATGCGCACCAAAGGTGCCTCGATGCGCGTACGCGGGGAATTTTTCTCGCCCGGATCCGTCACAATGAAGCGAACCCACTTCTTGCCATCCCGCTCGAAGAGTTCCTTCTCCTCCGCATGGATGGAACTGGTCAGGGCTCCCGTATCGAGCTTCGCGGCCAGCTTCATCTCCAGATTGCCGATGTGAACCCATTCGCGCCA
Source organism: uncultured Haloferula sp. (assembly GCA_946481625.1). The sequence goes on from CAMLOZ010000361.1 coordinate 1,096, forward strand.
GCCATAGACCTGCACCGGATCGGAAGAAACCGGCCGCGCCACCGCGGTGCCGGCATCGGCCTCCTTGCGCTCGGCAGCCGCTTCATCGTCTTCCGCCGCCTCGTCGGCTTTTTCCGCATTCTCCCCGGGTTTTGCCTGCTCCGGCATTTGGGTCGGAGCGGCGGGCGCTTCCTCCTTGCCCGGCACCGCCGGCTTGGCGGGCTCTGCGGGCTTGTCGCCTTTGCCCTTCGAAGGTGCTTCCTCCTTGCCCTTCGCAGGGGTCTCGATTGCCTTCTGCGCCGGTCTCGGTTTGGCAGGTTCCGCCGGGGCGGCTTGTCCTGCCCCGGCCAGCAGACAAAGTGCCAGCAAGAGCGACGTAAGGGCTTTTCTTTCGGCGGTCACGTGCGCCGACTATCAGCAACAGGACTTGGGTAATGCAACGGAATTCCCGAACACACGGAAGCAGCGGATTCGCCCGGACAGCCGGGCCGGGAACCGTCGCGGCGCTGGCCGGACTGGCACTCTTTTCCTGCGAAGGCACGCGCTTCGGAAGCCCTCGCGAGCGGCTCGAAGTCTCCGCTCCCGCAAGCTGGCAGGCGGCCTCCGCTGGGCATCACGGGGAGATCAGCGGCGGCTGGCTCGACGGGTTTTCAGACCGCGGGATGAAGCAAGCCGTCGCCGAGGCCCTCGCCCACAACCAGGACCTGAAAGCTTCCTCTGCCCGGATGCGCCAGGCAAAGGAGTCGCGCATCGCCGGCCGCGCCCGCCTCCTCCCCAGCGTGGGCGTGGATGCCTCGGGCGGTTACCGGATTTCCGAGAATGGCAAGGATCCCGCCAGCGAGTCGGAGAGCTATGGACTGGCACTCGCGGCTTCCTGGGAAATCGACCTCTGGGGTCGTCTGCGCGACCTGAGTTCGGCGGACGATGCCGACTATGCCGCGGCCCAATCGATCTACCGCGGAGCCCGCCTCTCCCTCGCGGCAAACGCGGCCAAGGCGTGGTGCAATCTCATCGCCGCCGAACAACTGCTAACCCTCTCGCACAGCACCCTTGATTCAAACCGCAAGGTGCTAAGCATTACCGAACGGCTTTTCAAGGGCGGAGCAGGACAAGGCGCCCTCGATGTGCAACTCGGCCGGACCAACGTGGCTTCCGCCGAACGGGCGGTGAAAGCTGCCGAACTCGCCCGCAACGAAGCCGCGCGCAACTTCGAGCTATTGATGGGCCGCTATCCGTCCGCCGAAGCCCGCGCCAGCCGCGAATTGCCGTCCTTGAAGGCCCGGGTTCCTTCCGGCCTGCCCTCGACCCTGATCGAACGCCGCCCCGACCTCGCCATCGCCCGGGCGGAGATCTTCGCCAGCGCGAAGCGGGCCGATGCCGCCCGCAAGGAGTTGCTGCCGCGACTGGCGATCACGGGCAGCAGCGGCACGCCGGTGTCCCGCTTTGCCAATCTCCTGGATCCCGCCTTTCTCGCCACTTCGGTGGCGGCAAACGCCAGCCAGTCCATCTTCGAGGGCGGAGCTCTTGCCGCCAATGCCCGCGGTGCCTTGGCCGCCAACGAAGCCAGCGTGCATGACTATGCCCAAACCGCGCTCGAGGCCTTCCGCGAGGTCGAATCCGCCTTGAATGCAGACACCTCTCTCGCGGAGCAAGAAACCTTCCTCCTTCATGAAGTCGAGCAAGCCGCCCTCGCGGAGAAGCAGGCGGCGCGCGACTACTCGGACGGCTCGAACGACGATATCCTGCGGGTGCTGGAATCCCAAACCCGCGCCACCAACGCCCGCGCCGGACTGATCCGGCTCAAAAACCAGCGCCTCCAGAACCGCATCGACCTTCATCTCGCCCTCGGCGGGGACTTCCACACCCCCGCCCGCTGACATCCCCGAACCCATTTCCCGCCCGGGTCTTCGCATTTGGCAAAGCCCCGCAGCGGGTGCATCTTTCGCTTCGCCTTTATTATTCCACGATGTTCCTGCGAGTCCTCATCCCCTTCGTGATTCTCATCATCGGCGCCCTTGTTGCATGGCGTGCCGGCATTCCCGTGGAGACACCCAAGCCTGAACCCGCGGCCCCGCAGGTCCTAAAGACCGAGATCCTCGAGCTCCAGCGGACAAACTTCCCGGTGATGCTGGACAGTCAGGGGACGGTCCGGGCGCATTTCACCACCACCCTCACGCCACAGGTAGCGGGAACCATCAGCGCCGTGCATCCGAATTTCGAGGATGGCGCGTTTTTCAAAAAGGATGAGATCCTGGCCGAACTCGACCCGGCGGATTTCAAGGTCGCGGTCTCGTCCGCCGAGTCCGGCCTGGCCCGGGCCCAAGCGGCCCTGATCCAGGAGGAAGCACGCGCCAAGCAGGCCCGCCTGAATTGGGACGACCTCGGTTACGAGGAAGAGCCTTCCGACCTGGTGCTGCGCATCCCGCAGATGAAGGAAGCAAAGGCGAATGTCGATGCCGCCCAGGCCGATCTCGAGCAAGCCCTGCGCAATCTCGAACGCACCAAGATCCGGGCTCCCTTCGACGGCCGGGTCCAGAAGCGGGCGGTCGGCCTGGGGCAGGCGGTCGGGGGCTCGACCCCGCTCGGCGAGATCTTCGCCACCGACTTCGCCGAGATCCGTCTCCCCCTCTCCCCGCGTCAGTTGCCTTTCGTGACTCTTCCCTCCAAGGAAGGCGATCCGGAGGTCAAGGTGACCCTGCGCGATGCCTTGGACTCCCCCGATGCTCCAAGCTGGGAGGCTCGGATTGTGAGGACCGAGGGCACCCTCGACGAGTCCTCGCGGGAACTCTTCGCCATCGCGCGGATCGACGATCCCTTCGGCGTTCAATCCGGCAAACGTCCGCTCCTCATCGGTCAACCGGTTCGGGCCACCATCGAGGGCACCGAATTGAAGAACGTCTTCGTGCTACCACGCCATGCCTTGCGCGGGGTCAACCGGATCTACCTGGTGGACAAACTCCACCCCACGATTATCCGGACGACCATCGAGCCATTGTGGTCGGATGAGGAGATACTGGTGGTTCGCGATGGCTTGGAAGCCGGCCAGTGGCTTTCCGTCACCCGTCTTCCCTATGCTCCGGATGGAGCCCCGGTGGAGATCGTGAAACCCGCCGGCGAGGCCGCTTCCATCGCCCCCGGAAAACCGGCTCCCGCCGATTCCTGAACCCGGGTTTCCGACCCGGTTCACCAAGAATCACTTACAACCTAAATATTAAGGTTTATTAAATTTTTCTTGTTTCGCCCCGGAATTTTTGAAATTCCTTCAGGCGTCATGAGAGCACTGCCGATTCTCGCCGCGATCCTCTGCGTTACTCCGCTTTCCCACGCCGCAACGTCGGAGCTGGAGCTTCTCCAGAGCCGTTGCCAGGAATACGAGCGCCAGATCCGCCAGCTCGAAGAGGAAAACTCGCGCCTCAAAACCCTCCCGGCCACCGCCGCGAAGACCCCCGCCCCGGTCCAAGCCGA
>CAMLOZ010000362.1 GCA_946481625.1 uncultured Haloferula sp.
GGCCGGCTTCCTTGAGAAGCTTGCCCTCCGGAGCATCGGCCTTGAGTGCGCCGAGCAGGACGTGCTCCACGCTGAGGAAGTCATCGCCCATCGACTCGCGGATCTCGTCGGCGGCATCGAGAGTCGCGCGCAGGCCGTAGCTGATCTGGGGCTGGGTGGTGCCGCCCTGCTGGCTGGGCTCGCGGGAGAGCGCGGAAGCCACGGAGGCCTTCAGGCGGGTGAGATCGACACCGGCATTCTGGAGGATGGGCGCGAGGATGCCGCCTTCCTGTTGGAGGAGGGCGAGCAGGAGGTGGGTGCCTTTCAGTTCGGGGTGAGCCGACTTGGAGGCGAGGCGCTGGGCGGCCTGCAGGGCTTCCTGGAGCTTGTTGGTGAGTTTATCGAGTCCCATGGGAATCGGGGTTTGAGGAGGAATGTAGAAGCGGGTGCGGCGGGATGCCACACTCTGCTTGCGATTTGTTGGTCATTGGATCGCATAGCAATGGGTTTATTCAAATTTTTTGTTACTTCTTATTGCTATGCAGAGATCCTTGGAATCGAGAAACTTGGACCACGCTGCCGCGAACGGCTAGCCGACTGAAAATGGGCGTGGCAAGCCGGACGGGGCGGTCCACGCTGCGCTCGATGAAACCCGGCCTCCTGAGATTTTCACCCGCGCTTCCGGTCTTCCTTTTTACCCTCGCCGCCGCTGACGGTGCGCCGCGGGGCAAGGGCGGGCCGCTCCTCATCGTGGATTTCGAAAAGACCCGCAGCGGCGAGATCCCGCGCGGCTTCACCAAGGAGGGCAACGTCGAGGTGACCGACGAGACCGCCCACACCGGGAAAAAGTCCCTGATGATCCACCCGGCGGAGAGAGGCGCCCGCCGCATCGTCAAGACGGGTGACGAGATCGCCAAGCTGGGCGACGAGCACTGGGGACGGCTCTACTTGAAAGTGAAGCTGCCGACCCCGGTGCCGGTGATCCCCGCCGGGCAGAACTTCGGGGTGATCCACTCCACCATCGTGGAGGGTGCCGCGACCAGCCCGCTGCACGAGGACCCTATCTGGGTTCGTCTCTTCGACACCTGCACCGGCCCCGGCGCGACCCTCCAGTATCTCTACAACGTCCAGCCGGCGAAGCGCGGCGAGTTCGGGAAGGGCAGCGCCTACGACTACAAGTTCAGCGACGAATGGACGCTGGTGGAGTGGCACGTCGATCATGTGAAACAGACCTACCGCCTCTACATCGACGGCAAGGAGATCGAGGGCACGACGATCGAGAACGGCAAGGGCAAGTTCGAGGGGTCGGAGATCCCCGCGGTCTTCGAAAGCATGGCCTTCGGCTGGAACAACTACCAGTCCGCCGGCGAGGGATTCACCGCGTGGATCGACGACATCGCGCTCGGCAAGGAACGCATCGGGAAGAAATTCCTGGAGAAGTAAGCGGCAGCCTCATGAAAAATCCGGGCATGCGACGGGCATTGGTGATCGTGCTGGACTCGGTGGGCTGCGGCGGTGCGAAGGACGCCGCGGACTATGGCGATGACGGCGCGGACACCTTGGGGCATTTGTTCGAACGGACCGGACTGGAATTGCCCAAACTATCGAAGCTCGGGCTGCTGCAGGTTGTGGACCGCGGTGCCCTCCCTTCCCTGCCCGCAGCAGCTTGGGCGAGGATGAGCGAGAAGTCGGCGGGCAAGGACACGACCACCGGACATTGGGAGCTGGCGGGCTGTGTGATTGAGGAGCCCTTCGATACCTTCGAGAGCTTTCCTCAGGATCTCCTGGATGAGATCGGTAGTCCTTTTCTGGGGAATTGCGCGTCATCGGGAACGGAGATCCTGGAGCGGCTCGGCGAGGAGCATCTGAGAACGGGACATCCGATCGTTTACACGAGTGCCGACTCGGTGTTGCAGATCGCGGCCCATGAGGAGCGATACGGCTTGGAAAAGCTGTGGGCGTTGTGCCAACGAGCGCGGGAGGTGCTGGACTTGCGGGGCATCCGGATCGGGCGGGTGATCGCGCGGCCCTTCGTCGGGGACTCGGCCGCGAGCTTCAAGCGGACCTCGAATCGCCACGACTACTCGCTGATGCCGCCGGAAACCGTGCTGAACCGTTTGCAGGCAGCAGGGGTGGAAACGATCGGTGTGGGGAAGATTTCGGATATCTTCGCGGGTTCGGGGATCGGCGAATCGCACCCGACGAAATCGAACGCGGATGGCATGGCGGTGATCGAGCAGCTGTGGGCGGAGAAGCGGGAGGTGCCACATCTGATCTTCGCGAATCTGGTGGACTTCGACATGCTCTACGGGCACCGCCGCGATCCGGTAGGGTATGCGCGGTGTCTGCGGGAATTCGATGCGTGGCTGGGCGGATTTCTGCCGCAGGTGGGAGGCGATCTCCTGATCATCACGGCGGATCACGGAAACGATCCCTACCATGGAGGCACGGATCACACGCGCGAGCAGGTGCCGCTGCTGACGGTGAATGCGCCGTTTCGGCCGAAGGATTCGGAGGATTTCACGCAGGTGGCGCAGCTGATGGAATCTCACTTCCTCTTGGACGGATGAGCCGCCGAAGGTAGGCTCGCGTCGTGCCATTATGAAACTCCACGTTCCCACCTTGATCGCCCGCAAGCGCGAAGGCGAGACGCTCGATGCCGCGGAGATCAAGCTGCTGATCGAGGGATACACCTCCGGCGAGATCCCGGACTACCAGATGTCCGCGTTCGCGATGGCGGTGTTCTTCAAGGGGATGGATGCGGTGGAGACGGCGTCGCTGACGAAGGCGATGCTGGCGAGCGGCGATGTCTTCGAGCATCGGGCAGGACATCCGGCGGTGGTGGACAAGCACTCGACAGGAGGCATCGGCGACAAGGTCTCGCTGATCCTCGCACCGCTGGTGGCTTGCACGGGGGTGTGGGTGCCCATGGTTTCAGGACGCGGGCTTGGAATCACCGGGGGAACGCTGGACAAGCTGGAGTCGATTCCGGGGTTCAAGGTGGGGATCTCGATCCCGGAGGCGCAGGATCTGCTAAAAAAAATCGGGGTCGTGATGATGGGGCAGACGGACCGCTTCTGCCCGGCGGACAAGAAACTCTATTCCCTGCGCGATGTAACCGGCACGGTGCCGTCGATCCCGCTGATCACGGCCTCGATCATGTCGAAGAAACTGGCCGAGTCGCTCGACAAGCTAGTGCTCGACGTGAAGTTCGGCAGCGGTGCATTCATGAAGACGGAGGCGGATGCCCGCGTGCTGGCGGACTCGATGATCGCTGTGGGCAAGGAGATGGGCGTGGAGGTTTTCGCGGTGCTGAATCCGATGAGCGAGCCGCTCGGGCGGGCGGTGGGGAATTCGCTGGAAGTGATCGAGTCGCTCGAATGCCTGGAAGGCGGCGGGCCACCGGACTTGCGGAAGCTGGTGCTGGATCTTGCGGAGAAGATCAGCCCGGTGCCTCGGGAAGAGCTTGAGAAGCTGCTCAACGATGGCAGCGCACGGAAGAAGCTCGATGAGATCGTCACGGCCCACGGTGGAAACCCGGAGGATTTGCCGAAGCTGGCGAAGATCCATCATGCGCCGGTGATCCGCGAGTTCCCGGCACCGGACACCGGGACGATCGTGCGAGTGGACGCGGGGATGGTGGGGCAAGCGGCCTTGCAGCTTGGAGCGGGACGGGCGCGAGCGACGGACGGAGTGGATCACGCGGTGGGCTTCGACCAATTGGTGAAGGTCGGGGATCACATCCATCAGGGTCATGCGCTGTGCCGGATCCACGCGCGGACGGCGGTGGATTTCGAGATTGCGGAGGCGATGCTGGAGAGGGCTATCCGGATTCAGCCCTGAGATTTCTTCGAATCGGGGCCGCCACTTCCCCTAAAGAAGCTCCTATAAACCCAGTAGGAGGCGAGCCCGAGCAGCAACCAAAATACGCACCACATGAAGGGGAGCAGACCGCGGGTGCCGTCTCGCAATCCCACTGCCAATCCGATAAAACAAGCGATTGAGGAAAATGCGAGCGCCACTTGGGAGGAGATGCTGCCAAAGAAACGGCCCGGCGAGCTTAGCCATTTGGGCCGCCGCCTGCCTTCGCCCATCCGATGGGCGGCAGTGAGGTAACGAGTCACCCAGAAGGATCCGAGCAAAAGGGCCAATGAGAGTTCGATGCCGACAAGAGCGAGCAAAGGAAGCACTGTGACTTCAATCGGATGGTTAGAATCAAAATCCAATGATGTCAGCACGTTGATGGCACAAACTGCAGCTATCCCGAAGAGAAAGCCGAGGAACGCGGTCACCCCTTCCAGAAACAACACGGCAAGCCGGACACCAAGCGGGGGAAGCTCAGGTGGATGCTCAGGTTCCTTGGCTGGGGTCTCCATAACAAACAGCCCCGGCTGATTCATCCAGGGCCAATTATCTCCATCAAAACTACTTCAAGACGGCGGCGTGAAACTCCAGCCAGTCGTCGAGGTTATTCAGGCTCACGGCATCCTTCGGCGCGGATGAATCGTCGGGCAGGCCGCTGGCGGAGAGGACCGACTTGCGGGTGTCGTC
>CAMLOZ010000363.1 GCA_946481625.1 uncultured Haloferula sp.
CGCCGTTGAAGAAATAGGTGACGTGCGGGTATTTCTCCGTCTCCGCGATGCGGAGCTGGTTCTTCTTCGCCTTCGCGGCTGTCTCGCCGAGGCCCATCTTGAGGGTCTGGGGACGGAAGATGACTTCGCAGTCGTAGTTCTTGTCGTATTCGGTGAGGGTCACGTAGGAGACCTTCGGGCGGCGGCCGGCCTTGAAGTGCTTGAAGGTGCCCTCGGTGAGGAAGACCTCGGAAAGCTGGCGGACGCGGTCGGCGCGGAAATTGAAGAAGAGGACGACATCACCATCGCGGACGAGCTTCTTGCCCGGGGTGACGAAGATCATGGGCAGGAGGAATTCGTCGGTCTTGTCCTGCGCGTATTTCTCCGCGATGGCCTCCGAGGCGAGGACGTCCTTGGGCTCGCCGATGCCGTGGACGATGGCGTCCCAGGCGAGCTTGGTGCGCTCCCATCGCTTGTCGCGATCCATCGCGTAGTAGCGGCCGGTGACGGTGGCGATGCGGGCGCCGTACTTGGCGATCTCGTCCTCGACCTTCGAGACGTACTCGGCCCCGCCGGTGGGCGAGGTATCGCGGCCATCGGTGATGGCGTGGACGTAGATGTCATCGACACCGGCATTCTTTGCCATGGCGACCATCGCGCAGAGGTGGTCCTGATGGGAGTGCACGCCGCCATCGGAGAGCAGGCCGATAAAGTGGAGGCGCTTGCCTTTCGCCTCCGCGAGGGCCTTCTTGAAAACCTTGTTCCTGGCCAATTCACCGTCCCCGATGGCCTTGTTGATGCGGGTGAGGTCCTGGTAAACAATGCGGCCGGCACCGAGATTGAGGTGGCCGACCTCGGAATTGCCCATCTGGCCGGGCGGCAGGCCGACATCCATGCCGGAGGCGCTGAGGAACCCTTTCGGATACTGCTCGAGCATCACGTCGTGAAAGGGGGTCTTGGCCAGCAGGGTGGCGTTGCCGTCTTTCTTTGCAGACTTCTTCCCTCCGGGGTTCACACCCCAGCCGTCGCGAATGATGAGCACCACCGGTTTCTTGGCCATGACGGGCCGCGTTTAACGGCCTCGGGCCCCAGCGTCCAGCGGCGATTCCGCGTCACTTCGGCCACATGAAGGCGAGGTAGAGGCCGTAGCAGGCGAAGAGCAGCAATCCTTCCGCCCGTCCGAGGCGCTTGCCGGTGGCAAGGAGCGGCAACATCAGAACCGTGACACCGATCAAGGCGTAGAGATCGAAGTGTTGCAGGCCGGCGGTGCTGACAGGGCGGATCATCGCCGTGCCGCCGAGGACGAAGAGCAGATTGAAAAGCGATGAGCCGAGGACATTCCCCAAGGCGATGTCCGACTGGCCGCGGAAAGCCGCGACCATGGAAGTGGCCAACTCCGGCATGGAGGTGCCCGCGGCGATGATCGTGAGGCCGATCACCGTATCGGACACCCCGAGAGTCTTGGCGACGAGCACCGCATTCTCCACCAGCAGCTTGGAACCGAAAACGAGGATTCCGAGGCCGGCCGCAATCATGACAAGATCGAGGAAGATATTGCCGCGTTCCTTGAGTTCCGGGACGTCGATATTCGCCTCATGGCCCTTCGACTCGTCTTTTTTCGCGAGCAACACCGTCCAAACCGTGTAAGCGACCGCGCCGACGAGCAATGCGCCCGCCTCGACCCGGGAGACGGCTCCGTCGAGGAAGGTGAGAGGGGTCAGGATGGTTGCGAGAACCACGACCGGCGCGTCCCACCGCAGCACCTGGAGGTGTGTTTTGATCGGAAACACGGCGGCGGAGAGGCCGAGAATGACGGCGACATTGAAAATATTGGAACCTACCACGTTGCCGATGGCGATGTCGGATTGCCCTGCGAAAGCAGCCTTCAAACAGACCAGAAGTTCCGGTGCCGAAGTGCCGTAGGCCACCACCGTGAGGCCGACTACCAGGGGAGTGAGGCCCAGCTTCAGGGCGAGGGACGCCCCGCCGCGGACCAGGACTTCAGCTCCCGCGAAAAGGATAAGGCAGCTCAGGGCGATCAGGGCGAAGGCGAGGGGCATCGGGGCCCATTCTTTATGTCCGGGGAGATCCAACCAGTGGGAAATCAAGCTCTTTTTACAATGCAGCCCGGGGGGCTTTTCGCTGGCCACGGCGTCCATGGCGTGTTTGGAAAGCCGGGCGGGCGATCCGCTCCGTGACGATGAACAGTATTTCCGACGGCCACCGCGGCCGCCAGCCCACGCTCGCCGCCGCCACCCTTGCGGCCCTCGGAATCGTTTTCGGAGACATCGGGACGAGTCCGCTCTACGCCTTCCGGGCCTGTTTCTCCGGGCAGCATGGAGCGCCGATCAACCCTGACAACCTGATCGGTGCCGCGTCATTGATCGTGTGGTCACTGGTTCTTGTCGTCTCCCTCAAATATCTCTTCATCATCCTGCGCTTGGACAACCGGGGCGAAGGCGGCATCTTGGCGCTTTCGGCTCTGATTCGCTCAGGCGCACGACGCTTGGGAGGCACCGATCCCAAGTCGGTGCTGGTTTTGGGTCTCGCCGGTGCCGCCCTGATCTATGCCGACGGGATGTTGACCCCGGCCATCTCGGTATTGAGCGCCGTGGAAGGCCTGTCGGTGAGCGCCCCCGTGGTCGCGGATTGGGTGCTTCCCATCTGCGTGGGTATCCTTGTGGCTCTCTTCGCCATCCAGCGTTTCGGCACGGGCCGGGTGGGCGTGCTTTTCGGTCCGGTGGTCTTGCTCTGGTTTACCACGCTCGGCGCTCTGGGTATCCGGGCGCTACTGAAGCACCCGGAGGTGCTCGGCGCAGTAAGTCCGCATGCCGGGCTTATGTTCATGATCCACGAGTGGCATCATGCGTTCCCGCTTCTGGCGTCGGTGTTCCTGGCGGTGACCGGGGGTGAGGCTCTTTATGCGGATCTCGGGCACTTCGGGGTGAAGCCGATCCGGGCCGCTTGGTTTACGATCGTGTTCCCGGGTCTTGCGCTGAACTATCTGGGACAGGCGGCGCTCCTGACCAGCGATCCCGCGGCGATCGCCAATCCGTTCTTCCTGCTGGCCCCGGATTACCTCCGTCTCCCGCTTACCGTGCTGGCCACGTGTGCTGCCGTGATCGCGAGCCAGGCGCTGATTTCCGGAGCGTTTTCGCTGACGACCCAGGCGGTCCAGCTAGGCTGTTTGCCGCGGGTCCGCATCCGCTACACCTCCGAACACTCGGCAGGACAGGTCTACGTGCCATCGGTCAACAAGCTGCTCGCGATCGCGTGCATCCTGCTGGTTTTGGGTTTCCGTAGTTCCTCCGAACTCGAAGGGGCCTACGGGATCGCGATCGCGCTGACGATGACCATCACCTCGATGCTGTTCTACTCCGCGGCCATCGCGGTATGGGGATGGAAAAAGCCCAAGGCATTGGCGCTCACGTTCCTTTTCCTGGTCGTAGACGGGGCTTTCCTTGCCGCGAACACCCACAAGATCATCGACGGGGGCTGGCTGCCACTGGTGGTCGGAGGGGGGATTTTCTGGGTCATGTACACATGGATCTGGGGCCGGGCCCGGCTTTACGCCCGTTTGTCCCGCGAGGCCCTGCCGGTGGAGGCGCTGCTTTCCGACCTGAAGCGCGGCTCGATCCACCGGGTGAACGGCACGGCGGTCTACATGAGCGGGCGGGGCGACACCGTCCCCACCGCGTTGCTGCACAATCTCAAGCACAACCAGGTACTGCACGAAAAAGTTGTGCTGCTGCACGTTGACACGCTCGACCAGCCCTACGCGGATCCCTGCGCCTGCGCGCAACACACCGACCTCGGCGAAGGAGTGCACCGCGTGAGTCTCAGCTTCGGCTTCGCGGAAACACCGGACGTGCCGGAGGCCTTGAAGAACCGCTTGCCGGACGAGGTGAAATTCCACCCGGGCAAGGCGACCTATTTCCTCGGCCGAGAGTCCTACGGCGTCGGAAAGAATGCCAGCGCGCTGGATCGGATCCGCCTCGCGGTGTTCGCGGTGATGGCGCGGAATGCGTCACCGGCCACGGCGTATTTCCGGCTTCCGCCGGGCCGGGTGGTGGAACTCGGGGCGCAGATCACGCTCTGAGCGGAGGCACCGCCCTTTCCCCTTTCCAATAGCGACGCGGCGTGCGGCGCTGGTGTTTGAAATCGGGCCGGCTGGAAAAATTCCAGCGGTTGTTTGCATTCCGGGGAGTCTCCGCCTACTGTTAGGTGGATCGGGATCAACCGGTCCATCCAACTGGAAAGGAACCCTGCCCATGCTCGGCAAAATCCTGCGCTTTTTCCGCGGCGACCCTCGCCCCGCACGGAGGGAAAGGCCGCTGGATGACGCTCCGGTGCCGAAGCTCGGGCTAGCCCTCTCTTCCGGCGGTGCGCGCGGCCTTGCCCATGTCGGCGTGCTGCAGGTCCTTGAAGAAAACGGGATCGAGGTGCATGCCATCGCCGGCTCCAGCATGGGGGCATATATCGGCGCTCTCTGGGCCGCGGGCTTTTCCGGAGCCGCGCTGGAAGAACTGGCCGAGGAGATGCACGACC
>CAMLOZ010000364.1 GCA_946481625.1 uncultured Haloferula sp.
CGGGCCGCTTCATTCCAATTTCAAGCAGGGATTGGCGAGCCGGTCCGGCGGCGGGTTTCCTGCCGGAATTGCACGACGGCGCGTGGAAATTTGCACGGTTTCTCCTTCATCCGGGGTCCGCGCCATTCCGTAACCCGTTCCATCCCAGAAGAAATCCGTACGGCCGCGGCTGGCGCGGGAGATGTTGGAAGAACGTGGATGACCGCACCCGAACCCCAAGCCTACCTGAACGCCTGTCGGCGCCTCATCGGTATCGAAGCCGCCGCCTCCGACACGTACACCGAGGCGCTGGACTTCTTCCACGACGACCCGGAGCAGTCGCTTCTTCTCGCGATCCGCGCCGGGCACGACGAGAATATCGACTGCATCAGCGACCATCTGGTCGCGCTCGGCAAGGACACGCATCCGCAGGAGGAGGGGCGCGACCGCTTTTCACAGGCGGTGGAAGGCGTCTCGCGCGCCTTCGGCGAGTCCGCAACTCTCATGGCCTTGGAAGCGGGAGAAACCGCGGCCCTGGATGAATGCCGCACCGCCATCGCCGATCCCGAGGTGCCCCCGACCCTCAAGGAAGATCTCCGCAGCCGCATGATCCCGCGGCTGTTACGCCACGTGGCGGAGTTGGAAAAACTGCGGTCGGAACAGGCCGCGGAAGCGCTGTCGGCGCACGGTGCCTGAGGCGGGCCCGGGGTGCGAACCTGTCTCCTATCCGACATGAATCTCACCAAATACACGGTGGTCACTTCCGACGATTTCGGGAAATTCGAGGACCGGGTGAACCAATTGCTGGGCGAAGGCTGGCAACTTCAGGGCGGGGTGGCCAGTTCACCCTTGCCGGACAGCGGCAACGGCGTGCTGCACGTGCAGTGGAGCCAGGCCCTGGTCCTGCCCGCCGGTGCCGCGGCGCTCGAGGCCGGGGAAGAATTCGCCGAAGCCCTGCCCCGTGATCTCGAAAGCGTGGCCCTCCCCATCGAGTTTCCCGGAGATGAACGCCCGGCCCACCGGCGGCAGCGGTCCGGCATGCCGATTGCGAAACGAAAAACACCATGAAAACGATCAAACTCACCGAACGACACGACCTGCAGGACAAGCGGGTCGCCGTGCTCGCGACGAACGGCTTCGAGCAATCCGAACTGATGGTCCCCGTGGATGTTCTGGAAAGCTGCGGCGCGCGCGTGGACTTGATCACGCCCGACGGCGAGTCCATCCGCGGCTGGGACGAGGAAGATTGGGGCCAGTTCATCACCGCGGATCTCGCGCTCGAAGACGCGGATCCCTCCGACTACGACGCGGTGCTGCTTCCCGGCGGCGTGATGAACTCCGATACCCTTCGTACTTCGGAAGAGGCACAGGGCTTCGCCACCCACTTCTTCCAGGAAAGCAAACCCGCCTTCGTGATCTGCCACGGCGGGCAATTGTTGATCGATGCCGGACTCGTGGAAGGCCGCAAGATGACTTCCTACCCCGCGATCGCGAACGACCTTCGGAACGCGGGTGCCGACTGGCGCGACAAGGAGGTGGTGGTCGATGGCTCGCTCGTCACTTCCCGCAGCCCCGACGACCTCCCAGCCTTCTGCTCGAAGATGTGCGAGGTCCTCGAACGGAAGGAAGGGGCGGCCCGCTTCACCTCTTCCCCGAGGTAGCCGGTCGCACGGAATATGCATGAATGCCGGGTTGTCTTTCGGGCGATGGCGGGAATGAATAGGGGAGCGACGTCCGGGCGTCTCTCTTCCGATGAAGGCACTCATCCTCACCCTCGTCACCCTCGCGGGCAGCCTGGCCGCCCGGGAGGCCCCGCGCTGGACCGCCTTCCACGCGCCCGCCCTGAAGGACGCGCTGCTTCCCTTGGCGGAGCACCGCAGGCAGCAGGGCTACGAAGTGGAATTCGTGGAAGTGTCCGGCGAGGGCCACGATCTCATGCTTCAACGGCTCGCCATGGCCCGCCAATCGCCGCGCAAAGGCGACGTGGTCGTCCTTGCCGGGGCGCTTGATCCCGCCGGCGGAGCCCGGACCGGCTGCATCCTCGCCGGGGGAACAGGCAGCGAAGGCCGCATGACCGGCAGGGCGAGCGACGGCGTGCTGTCTCTGGAAGCGGGCAAGCCGGCCATGATGATCGGACGCCTCCCCGCAGGATCGCCGGAAGACATGACCGCGATGGTGGCGAAGATCCTGAGCTTCGAACAAAGCGGCGGGAAGGCGGACGGCGCGATGACCTGCGTGGTCGGCAACCCGATGGCAGGCGAGCCGGTGCGGGTGGCGGACTTCTTCCTCGCGCTGCAAACCAAGTCGATGCTCTCGCAGGTGAATCCCGCATGGCGGGTCGGCGGGGCGGCAGATCTTCTCTTCCAGCCCTTCACACACAGCGGAGCGGACTTCGGCACTGCGGTGCAAACGGTCTCCGGACAAGGCTGGGAAGTGATGTCCTACTTCGGCCATTCCGGCCCCGAGGGAATCTTCACGGGCGGCCGCCTCTACCCGCTGCCGGAGGCCTGGTCCACCGCCGGAGGCGAGCCGCGCGGGATCTTCTTCACCTGCGGTTGCCATGCCATCGCGGACCAGAGCGCCTATGCCGTGAGCTCGATGCGCGCACCCGGCGGACCTGCCGCGGTCATCGGCGCGAGCGGCATCAGCTACTCCGCCATCGGCTATCTCGCGGGCAAGGGCCTGCTGGCCTGCACACGGGAGAAAGAGGGCCCGCCCACCCTCGGCGAATGGTGGTCCACCATCCGGGACGCGATCGCCACGGCACCGATGGCCCCGCCGACCTTCGCCGTCTTCGACTACATGGATGGCAGCAACGGCCGGACGACCCTTTCGCAGCAACGCAAGGAGCACCTCGAAATGTGGTCCCTCCTCGGCGATCCCGCGATGCGGATGCCGCGCCAGCATCCGTAGGAGCGGTGTTGACACCGCGGAAGCACGGGCGGTCCGGACGTGCTACACCTCTACTTCTTCCCCGGTCTCGCGAGCGCCTCGCCTTGCTTCTCCAGCAGCCCTCTCAACTTCTTCACCACCTCCGGCTTTTCCGCCGCAAGGTTCCTCGCCTCGGGAAGCTCCGCCTCGTAGTCGTAGAGCTCGATGTCCGCCCTATCCGCCGGTTCCCCGAACTTCTTCCACTCGACCATGCGGTAGCGCTCCGTGCGGATCGCGCGTCCCAGGCGCCCTTCACCGCGGGGGTAGCAATGAGTGGCGTGTTCGCGTACCTGCACCGCGGGGTCCTTCAAGGCGGGCACCAGGCTCTTTCCGTCCATCGGTTGGGGCACCTCCGCCTCCGGCAGGCCGGCGAGTTCCACCAGCGTCGGATAGATGTCCACGGTTTCCGCGAATCCGCCGGTCGTTCCCGGCTTCGTCACCCCGGGCGCGATCACGAACAAGGGGATGCGGTTCGCCTCCTCATAGTTCGTGTGCTTGGTCCAGATCCCGTGGTCGCCCAGGTGCCAGCCATGATCGCCCCACAGGACGATGATCGTCTCGCCGGCAAGATCGAGCCGCTCCAGCTCTTCGATCACGCGGCCGAGCTGGGCATCCATGTAGCTGGTCGCGGCATAGTAGCCGTGGATCAACTCGCGGGAGAGCTTGTCGTCGGTCTTCCCGTTCGGCGGCACGGGCGTGTAGTTCGAGATTTCCCCCCCGCGCTTCCCGGCATACGGGGGCGCCCCTTCCGGTGGCCGGGTGAGCTTCGCCAGGGAGAAAGCCCCGGGATCGTGCATGTCCCAGTACTTCTTCGGCGCGGTGAATGGCAGGTGCGGCTTCACGAAACCGACAGCGAGGAAGAACGGTTGCTTCCGTTCCTTCGCCGCGCGCAGACGCAGGATGCCCTCGTCGGCGATCTTCCCATCCGAATACGCATTGTCCAGCACATCGGCCACCTCCCAGGCCGCACCCCGCGGGAGCTGGTTGATACGGCCCAGTTCCTTGTTGCTGAAAAACGCCTCCTCCCGCGTGAGCTTGCCGCCGCCGCTGTTCTCCGGCTTGAGGTACTCGACCACCTTGAAGGTCTCCGTCGGCACGCTCCACGAGGCGGCATCGTCGGTATTGCCATGGCCGGTGTGCAGGATCTTGCCCACCGCCTCCGCATGGTAACCCTGCTTCATGAAGCGCTGCGGCAGCGTCACCGCGTCCGGCACCGCCCTGCGGAAATTCACGGACAAGTCGTAAATGCCAATCGAGGTGGAACGCGATCCCAAGAGAAGGTTGTTCCGCGAGGCCGCGCACACCGCCTGGTTGCAGTAGGCGCGGTTGAAACGCATCCCGCGCGCGGCCAGCTTGTCCAGATTCGGGGTTTTCGCCAGCGTGTCACCGTAGCACCCCAGCACCGGCTTGAGGTCGTCCACGCAGATCAGCAGGACGTTCTTGCGGGTTTCCTGCGCCCCGAGGGGCAGAAGGAAGACGAAGCAGAGGAGCAGGCGGCGCATGGAAGAATCTTGATGGAAATAGCGAATGTTTCCCGCGCGGCGGCAGGGGATCGGCAGGCCGACATGAAACAGTTTCGCCAAGCATGCCGGTGTTACATGCAAATGCCG
>CAMLOZ010000365.1 GCA_946481625.1 uncultured Haloferula sp.
GCATCGATGAAGAGCGCGTCCGCACCCGCATCGATCATCGCCTGACCGCGCTCGACGCAATCCGGACCCACGCCCACCGCAGCGCCGCAGCGCAGGCGGCCGCCCGGGTCCTTGGCCGCATTCGTGAAAGTGATCCGCTTCTCGATGTCCGAACCGGTGATCAGACCCACCAGTTTGAAGTTCGCATCCACCAGCGGCAACTTCTCGATCCGGTTCTGATAGAGAATCCGCCGCGCCTCCTCGAGTTCCGTATGGGCGGGAGCGGTGATCAGCTTCTCGCGCGGCGTCATCACATCCTCCACCCGTGCGTCCTGGCGGTCCAGGTAGCGCACGTCGCGGCCCGTCACCATACCCTCCAGGCGGCCCTCGCCGTCCACCACCGGGAAGCCGGAGAAGCCGTGCTCCGCCATGATCCCCCGGATCTCGTCGATCGTCTGCTCCTTGCGCACCGTGAGAGGCTTCAGGATCACCGCATTCTCCGAGCGCTTCACCCGCGAAACCATCGAGGCCTGCTCCTGGATCGAGCACGCGCGGTGGATCACGCCCATGCCGCCCTCGCGGGCCAGGGCCACCGCCAGCTCCGTTTCGGACACCGTGTCCATCGCCGCGGAAACCACCGGAATGTTCAGCCGGATATCCCCGGTCACGAAGGTCGAAATATCGGATTCGGTGGGAAGAATCTCGCTCAACGCAGGAACGAGAAGCACGTCATCGAAGGAGAGTCCGAGAGAAATATCCGCCATGGCGGAGTCAATAGAGGAGCCCTCCCCGACGCAAGCGCGATTCCGAAAAAAGCCCGCGAACCTCGCAGAGGCAAGGCTTCGCGGGCGTAAAAACCGGCACTTCCAAGGAGCTTACTTGCTTGCGATCTTCAGCGGTGCGGGGATCGAAATCACGGTCATCCCCGCAAGCTGGGCGGCCATCACGCCCGCGGGCGCATCCTCCAAAACCAGACATTTCAACGGCGAAACCCCGAGCAACTGCGCCGCCCGCAGGAAAATATCCGGTGCCGGCTTCCCGATCTTCACATCGTCCGCCGTGACCACTTCCTCGAAAAGATCCGAAACCCCGACCGCCTGCAGCGTCTTCTCGATCACGTGGCGGGTGCCGCCGGTCGCGATCGCCATCGGTTTCTTGCCCCGCAGGCTCTCGGCAAAGGCCGCCACCTCGTCGATCAGCTCGAGCTGGTCGAGCTTGCGCAGGAAGGCCTCGCGCTTGGAGAAGGCCACCTTCTCGGGATCGAGCTTCAAGCCATACTCGTCGTTGATCTCGACCACGATGTCCTTGGTCGGCCGTCCACCCATGGCGTAGAACACGTCTTCCTTGAAGATCCCGCCCGCCCCGTGCAGCGCCAGCGCTTCGCACCAAGCCTCGAAATGGGAGGGCATCGAGTGAACCAGAGTGCCATCGCAGTCAAAAATGACCGCTTCAAAACCTTCCGCCGACAGTTCAATTTCGCCGATGTTCGCCATGCGCGCCGCTCGGGTAGCAGCCCCCCTTCAAATAACAAGGACGCAAATGGGAAATGTCCGTATCCGGGCAATTTCCGGTCCGCAGAATCGGGGAGGCTAGGAACTTTTAATATTCTCCCTCCTCGTAGATCCCCGCCGGAACGACCCTGGGTGACCCTTCCGCCGCCCTGAAGGCCACCCTGCCCTTCAATACCACTCCATCGGCAAAGACCACCGGCCCGTCCACCCTCACCTCCTCGCAGGCCGCCAGGGATGGCGTCCCGAGACCCTCGATGGCGTCCACCAGCTTGTAGGAATCGTCCAGCTTCACCATCGGCGGCACGCCCCGGCGCTCCGCGACCAGTTCCACCCGCCCGTCCTCGCCGACCGAATAGGCGTCCGACCGCAGCGCGAAGAGGTCCGCCGTGGACTTCACCGGCGCGAACCGCGAGCGCGGCACCTCGATCGCCTCGGCGCCCTCGAAGCACTCGATCGCCGCACCCATCGCCACTTCGAGTTGGATCACCGGCGTCGAGTTCTTGTCGCGCGGGTCCACCGTCTTGCGGTTCCGGATCATCGGCAGCGGCAGCACGCCCCCGCCCTGCGCGAGTTGCTCCTTGAGCACGTCCAGCCGCAGCCAGATCGAGTTCGTGTTGAAATACCGGTGGCGGTCGATGTCCTGGAAGGCATCCAGGTCGGAGTCCGGGCACTGCGCCACCTCGCGCAGCAACAGCCGCAGGTTTTCCCGCCGCACGGCCAGATGCCCGCCCTTGCGGTCGGCTGGCGTCCGGCGCGTCACTTCCATCAGGAAGGGTGCTCCGGAGTCCGCAAAATGCTTCAGCAGGCCGGGCTCCAGCACCGCGCCGAGATTGTCCGAGTTCGAGACGAAGGCATACTTCACCCCCTCTGCCAAAAGGCGATCCAGCCAGCCGCTGCCGACCAGCGCCGGGTAAAGGTCGCCATGCCCCGGCGGGCACCATTCCAGCGAAGGATTCGCCGGCCATTCGGCAGGCGCGAGGGTCGCCTCGTCGATCTTCGGCACCTGATTCTGCATCAGCTCCACCTCGGAAGCCGCCGCAAAGCCGTCCGCCGCATACTTGCCCAGATAGCCCAGCGTGTCGTCGCTGGTACTGAAGCTGTTCATCAAGAGCAGCCGCACCGGCGCGCCGCTCGCCTGGCGCAGGCTCTTCACCTGACGCACGATCAAATCGAGGAAGGCCACTCCCGGGCGCACCTCCAGCACGCTCTTCACCTTCTGCAGGCCCATGCTGGTACCCAGCCCGCCGTTCAGTTTGATCACCGCCGTCCGCGCCAGCAGGGCCGGATCGAAGCCCTCGTTCCCCGGCTCGAAGACCGCCAACCCTTCAGCGGGACGGATCGCTTCTTCCGGAATCAGCCCGGTCTCCTCCCGGCAAAGCGCCTCGTAGTTGTGGCGGAATGCACCGATGGCGGCTTCCATCACGCCTGCGGCGCGCATTTTGATCTCGAACGGTGAAAAATTTCCTCGATTCATGGGTAGGAGGGGATGACTACTCTGGCGGCGCTCGGCCCCGCAACCGCGCGGCCCGGCATCGCCCTCCCACACTTCCCCCGCCATCGCAAGGAAAATAAATTTTCCAAATGGCACGAAATTTGCTGGCGTTTTCTTGCGCTCTGTTGTAACTGGATCTTGTCCGCAGGAGTGGTGCGGATTCCGACCATGGCAGATGCCTCGCTACATCAATCGCTGGGACAACAGCAGTCGCTGGCCCCGCAGATGCGGCGCAGCTTGGAAATCCTCCAGGCCAACTCGATGGAGCTCCAGCAGCTCGTCCAGCAGGCGCTTGAAATCAACCCGGTACTCGAAGACATCACCGAGTCCATCTCCCTCGACGAGAACGATCCCGATCCCGAGGAAGCGGATTCCCTCGATCACCTCAACGAGACCGACGACGACTGGCGCGATCTCGAAATCATGGAGCGCCGCGCGAATCCGTGGAGCGCGGATGACGAGGAGCGCCGCGAGCACCTCTACAATTCGATCGTCGCGCCGGAAACGCTCCAGCAGCATCTCGCCTACCAACTCGATTTCTCGCTGGTCGAGCCGGACGTCCGGAGCGCTGCCCGCCAACTGATCGGCAACCTCGATCCCCGGGGCTTCCTCGACCTGCCCGCCCGCGAACTCGCCTCCCGCCTCGGCATTCCGAAGAAGACCATGGACGAGGCGCTGAAGCTACTCCAGAGCTTCGACCCTGCGGGCATTGGCGCTTCCGGCATCCAGGAATCGCTCCTCCTCCAGCTTGAGCGCAATGGCGAAGGCAGCAGCCTCGAATACCGCATCGTCCGCGATCATCTCGAGGAACTCGCCCGCAAGCGCTATCCCCAGATCGCCCGTGCCCTCGGCACCAGCGTCGAACGCATCTCGGAAGCTGCCTCGCGCATCGGCCGTCTCACGCCGAACCCCGGCGGCGACTTCGATCCCACCGGCAATCCCTACATCCAGCCGGACGTGGTGATCGAGAAGGTGGACGACGAGTTCCGCGCCCGCCTCACCAACGAGTACATGCCCAAGCTCCGCATCAGCGACTTCTACAAGGACATGCTCGGCAGGACCACCAACGACCGGAAGGCCCGCCACTTCCTGCGCGAGCAGATCCGCGAGGGCCGCACCCTCATCCGCTCGCTCTCCCTGCGCCAGGAAACCATCCTCTCGATCGCCGAGAAGCTCATCGAGCACCAGCCCGCCTTCCTTGAAAAAGGACCGCGCCACCTGCGCCCGCTCACGATGAACGAGATCGCCGACCAGATCGGCCTTCACGCCACCACCATCTCCCGCGCGGTCGCCGGCAAGTACGTGCTCACCCCGCACGGCCTGATGGAGATGCGCGCCTTCTTCGCTGCCGGCTATCAGACTGCCGACGGCAGCGAGGTGTCGAATGCAGGCGTCCGCGAGGCCATCCAGGATCTCATCTCGAAGGAAGATCCCGGCAAGCCGCTTTCCGACGACGCCCTGGCCAAGCAGCTCAAGACCCAGGGCATCCCCGTCGCCCGCCGCACCGTCGCGAAGTACCGCGAGCAACTCGGC
>CAMLOZ010000366.1 GCA_946481625.1 uncultured Haloferula sp.
CCTGATCCGCCGGGATCGCCCCGGAACGAATCGCCCCTTCCACCAGGGCGCTGCCCATTTTGCCGCAACCGATCACGCCGAGTTTCATGCCGCGGCAGGCTATCCCGGCCCGGCCGCCGCCTGAAACCCCAAATTCCGTTCTCGCAACGAATCCCCGCTTCCGGTCCCTGCGACGATCAAGCCGTGAGGTTTTGCTTGAGGCGGGGGAATCGGGCGACATCGTTCGGCCATGAGATACCTCGTGGCGCTGGTCGCCTCACTCGGCCTCGCGGTGGCGGAGGATGAAAAGAACGCGATCCCCGCGGTGGATGCCGTGATTTCGGCGCGCGTGAAGTCCCTGCCCGAGCCGATGCCCATCCCGGTCCCGAAGGGGATCACCATGGCCATCACCGCCACCGACCCGAAAGCCCAGAAGCACGTGCTGGACGGGATCGCGAATCTCCATGGCGGCTGGGATTTCGAAGCCTACCGTCATTTCGCCGCCGCGCTCCGATTGGATCCCGAGTGCCTGATGGCCCACTGGGGAGTGGTCGTCGCCCTGATCGATCCCGAGCCCGATCTCGTCCCGGTACGGACCGCCGCGCTCAAGCGGATGGTGGAACTGGTCGAACAAGAGGCCGGCACCGAACTGGAGCGGAGCTACGCCTACGCGATCGGGGTCTTCTTCAACAACGGCCCCGCGGCATGCTCCGATGCCTTCCGCAAGATCTCGGAGAAGTTCCCGAACGACCCGCAGCTCAAGCTGATGCAGGCGGCATTCGGTCGCGGCGGCTACGATGACACGGGAAGCCCGACCCCGGACCAGGAACGGGCGGAAACGCTGCTCGACGAGATGCTGGCGAAAGATCCCGACCATCCGCTATTCCTGAACGCCTTCCTGACGATCCGCGCGGAAGCTCCGGACCTCCGGGGCGATCTGGCCCGGGCCCGCCGTCTCTGCGAGGTCGCGCCCGGCTACGCCCCCTTCCTGCACCTGCTCGGTCACTACGAACTGCGCACCGGCCATATCGCCCAAGCAATCGAGGCCTTCACGCAATCGGGGGAAATTTATAGCCAGTGGATGAAGTCCTCGGGCGTGTCCCACAGCGATTGCCCCGGCTGGGTGAAGGCGGAGTGTTACCGGGCGGCGGCGCTTGCCGCCAAGGGCGATTACAACAGCGCGCTTGCCGTCGCCAAGACCGTGGCCGCGATCAAAGTCCCGCCGGAGGACGCCCGGCGCGAGGGGGCGCAGCTTATCCTTTGGGAAGGACGCACTCTGGCCACCCGTCTCTTGATGCGGCGCAGCCAGCCGGGGGATACCGCCCTCGCCCTCGCCGCCTTGCCGAAGCCCGAGGACCAGAAGATCTACGAGAAGGAAAGGCGGACCCACTGCGCCTGGTTTTATCAAGGGCTCGCCTTCCTGCTCGAATCCCGCAAGAAGCTTGAGGAAGGCAAGATGCAGGAGGCTCAGGAGATCGCCAGCGCGGTCACGCTCCATGGCGAGAAGATGGCAGAGAACCGCGACGCCGCGGCCGCCGCCGGCGAACGTTCCGCATGGATCCGTGCCTTCAAGGCGCTCGAGATCTGCGCCAGCGAGCTCCGCGGGGCGATGGCGATGGCCGGGCCGAAGGACGGCATCGGCTCCGCCTTCAACTGGTACCGCGCCGCCCTGGACCGCCAGACCCCGCCCTCCATGCTGATGCCTCCCACGGTCCTGCTGCCGATGGAAGCGCGGCTCGGGGAATACTATCTCGCCAAAGGCGACGCGAAGGCGGCGGTGGACATCCTCGTCGAGGCCCAAGGGAAGCACACCAACGACATCGAGATCCTGACCCGCCTCCAGAAGGCGCTCGTGAAGGCAGGACATCCGGACCAGGCCAAGGGCATCGCCGAGGAAATTGAAAAGGTGAAGACCGAATAAGCCCCCCTCGTCCTTTGGAACCCGGCCCGTCTCATCTGGAACTTCCCGCCCCGCACGTGCTCGCATTCTCGACCTGTTGGAACAACTCCCGCCACCACGACGGGGAGGCGATGATCGACGAGATCGCGGCGCTGGGCTTCCGCCACATCGAACTCTCGCACGGCATGACGGTGGCGAAGATCCCCGGCATCCGGAAGGCCTACGCCGCGGGGAAGTTCATCTGCTCCGGCGTACACAATTACTTCCCCTCCCCCGTGGAAGTGATGATCGACGCGCCGGACGCCTACGAATTCACCTCGCACCGGTCCTTCGACCGCCAGCGGGCGATGGAGATGACCCTCAAGACCCTCGAGCTCGCGGCGGAGTTCAAGGCGCACTACGTGGTGCTGCACATGGGCTCGGTGCCGATGAACACCCGCAAGTGGACCAAGCGGCTCACCGCCATGGTCGCGGAGCGGGGGCGCAACGGTCCGGATTACGCGGCGGAGAAGATCGCCTTCGTGAAGAAGCGCGAGAAGATCGCCCCGCTCTACTACCAGCGTGCCATCGACGCCCTCGGGCAGATCGCGGAGAAGGCAGCGGAGTACGGCGTGAAGCTCGCCGTCGAGTCGCGTTCGCGCTACGAGGACGTGCCCAGCGAGCGCGAGATGGTGAAATTGCAGGAGCATTTCGCGGACAATCCCTGGGTCGGCTACTGGCACGATTTCGGGCACGTGCAGCTCAAGCACAACCTGGGACTGCTCGATCACCCGGAGTGGTTGCGGCGGATCTCCCCCCACCTCATCGGCGGGCATCTCCACGACGTGCAGTGGCCGGAACGGGACCACCGCACTCCTTTCACCGGGACGCTCGACTACAAGGAGCTATTGCCTTTCTTCCCCGCTGGCTGCCCGATTGTCTGGGAACTCAGCCCGACCCGGAAGACCGAGGAGATCCGGGACGCGCTCACGGTGTGGGAACACGCCTTCCCGGATCGGGCCCGGAGGATGGGCTGATCATCACGGCTTGCGGCGACGCCGGAGGGCAAACAAGCCGGCTGAGCCCAGCGCGAGCAGGGAGACCGAGGGCTCCGGCACCACGACATCCGAAAACCCGGTCCCAACCGCGACATCGTCCCAAGTCACCGAGGTGCCCGACGCGAACCGCAGCGAACTGGACCAGTTGGTCCCCGTGTAGGCCATCGAGATGTCATGGGTGGCGGCCGTGTCGTTGCCGTCGGGATTGACCCATAGCGCCAGCAGGTCGTTATCAAAGTCCAACATGCCAACGATGGTGTAAGTCGTGCCAGCCATCACGGGAATGGTGCCGATCGTATCCGCGCCGAATCCCGGGGCGGCGATGCCGAAGTAGCGGGTAGCCCCGGTCTGGCCGGGCATGCCGAAGAAGATCCGCTCCGTCCCGAAATCGTAGCTGCTCACCCCGGCCCACTGGTTCTGGCCTTCCGCTGACATCGCTGCCACGGTCATGGTGGTGGAGAAGAACATCGAGCCGCTGGCCCGAAAAGCTCCCTCGCGTTCATTGCTGGTGGAACCCGTGCCCTCCGTGATCCCGCCGTACTCGCGGAGGACGCCGCCATTGTCGGTTACCAAGGCTCCGGTAGTAATCTGATGAGAACCGAACACACTGTTCCAGTTGGACGCAATCTGTGCGGGGGCCCCGGGCTCGTCGGTGCCCTCGTAATTCCAACCGGTACCGCCGGTCTGGCCGACCACCGAGCCATCGGTGTAGTTGAAGCTTTCGGTAGCGATCAGAGCGGCTTGACTGGCAAGGGGTAGGAGGGTGGCAGCGACAAGGACGGGGAGGAACGGAGACTTCACGGTTGCTGGGGATGCGGTTTTTTTGCGGAGGAACCTCGTGGTTGGGAGGATGGTGGTGCACCCGCTTTTCGACATCCGGGGGGAAATCCCGCCAAAAAAGTGAAAGCGCGGTGATTTTTTATCCGCCGCGGGGCTTGCTTGATGCCTGGATCGCGTTCCAAGTGCAGATGAAGGGGGCTCGGACGATGCCACTCAAATGTGGTGGCCCGCGAAAGTTCTGCCGGATTGCGCCCGGTATCCGGATCGCTAAATTGCCACGCCATGCGCCACACGCTCCTCGCCGCCGCCCTGCTTTCCTCGATCCTTCCCGCCGCCGCCAAACCGGGCACTGAAACCGTCGCCTCGGGATTCAACCGCCCGGTCTGGGTGGGTGCCCCGTCGCACGTGAAGGATCGCCTGTGGGTGATCGAACAGGACGGGCGGATCTGGATCATCGATGCGAAGACCGGCGAGAAGCAGAAGGAGCCCTTCCTCGACATCGCGGAGCAGGTGCGGCGCAAGGGCAACGAGGAGGGTCTGCTCGGGCTGGCCTTCGCGCCGGACTTCGAGAAGTCGGGGCTCTTCTACGTGAACTTCGTGGACAAGCAGCAGAACACCCGGATCTCCCGCTTCAAGTCGCAGGGGCCGGACTTCAATACCGCCGACCGTGGCAGCCAAGAGGTGCTGCTGTCCTTCAAGCAACCTTACGACAACCACAACGGCGGCTGGGTCGGCTTCGGTCCGGACGGCATGCTGTACGTCGGGACCGGCGACGGCGGCGCGGGCGACGATCCGCCGAACAACGGCCAGA
>CAMLOZ010000367.1 GCA_946481625.1 uncultured Haloferula sp.
CGGGTTTGTATGCCAAGCCGCTGAGGTTGCTACTTCATTATGAAGTGGTATCAAGTTTCCCCCTGTCTTTCAGGTAGGCTCAATCCCCTCGTTGTATAACACTTGATGAAACTCCTCCCTCTTGCGATTGGAATCGCCTCCCTGACGGGGACGAAGGCAGCTACGGTCACCCTTGCTCCCGGGTTCGTTCCGGAAAATGCCATCAATGTCTCGTTCTGGGGAGAACCCACCTCTTTCACGGTGGCCGTCGGCTCTTGGGATGGGGTCAACTTCGTGCAATTCGGGCAGTCGATCACCGACACAGGCACCGTGAACGGATCCTTCACCGCGACCGGGCCTGCCGAAGTGAATAACGACGTGATCCACGTCTGGATCGGTATCGGTCCCGTCTCTTCCGACGCGGAGATGTTTGTTTTGCTGCGTGCCGCGACAAACACCGCCTTCCCGAGCGATGTGTCCAACCCTCTGGCAAGTGCCACCGTTGCTCTTCACAATGCCACCCCCGGCAATGTGGTTCTCGTGACGGGAAACAACATGAACATGTCGGGCAATACGGTGGGCTTCATTCCCGAGCCCTCTTCGGTCATTTTGGGCGCCCTTGGTGCGGTCGGTCTCTTGCGTCGCCGCCGCTAGGAAAGCATTCTCACGCGTTTGAAACTCCGCACTCCAATTATCGTGTTGATAGAGAATCTACCCCATGAAAACGCTCCTAATACTCCTCGCCGCTCTGTTTGCGTTCTTGTTCACCCTCTGCGCCCAAGCGGCCACGATCACCGTAACCGCCGGATTCAGCGCTGCTACGGCGATTACGGTTTCTCCGCAAGGCATCGCGAGCTTCACCCTCGCCATCGGGTCGTGGGATGGGACGACCTTCACACAGTTTGGACCGACGATCACCGATAGCGGTACCATCAACGGTAGCTTTACCGCCACGGCTCCCTCGGAAGTAAACGGAGACGTGATCCACGTCTACGTGGGCCTCGGACCGGTCAACGTTTCGGGTGGTCAGTTCGTGTTGTTGCGGACGGCGCAGAACACGATATTTCCCAGCGACGTGTCCAGCACGCTCGCCAGCGCCACGTTTCAGATGCACAACACCATTCCGGGAACGGTTGTATATGTCACGGGCAGCCCGGGTTCCAGTCTCCAAGGGAATCGCGTCCATCTTATCCCCGAGCCCTCGTCCGCGCTTTTGGTATTTCTCGGCGTCCTCGGCTTGATCCACCGCCGCCGATAGCGGGCCCGAATTGTACCAGAAGACTGGAAGCATAGGGACCAGTCTGCAAGGTTCCGGCCATGCGCTCCAAGGCCCCGCTGCTTCTTCTCTCCATCCTGCTTTCCCATGCGGCGGGTGCGGAGGAGGAAGGCTGGGATTACCAACTCGCGCGCCGCTTCTCCGCTCGGCTGGATGAGGCGGAGAAGGCGCTCGCTGCGATCCGGGCCGAGCTGCCGGGGCTCCCAGCCGTGCCCGTGGCGGACCAAGGCGGCACCGGCGGATTTGCCGGCTTGCACCCGAAGGCCGAGCCTTCGCAGGAGGGGGAATATTCGGTTTCGCTCCACTTCCGCTCTTCCGCTCCGGTGGATCTCGTGGCGCTGGTTCCGGCGCGACGATATGGAGTGGGGGGCTTGGAGCCGCAGTTCGGCTTGCCCGATTCGTTCTCCGTCGAGCTGCTGGATGCGGAAGGCAAGCCGATCTCCCGGATCGGGGATGAGGATGACCTCTGGGTTGATCCGGTGCGGGCTGGTCACCCGTTCATTTTCACCGTCTCGCCGCCGGTCGAAGCCTCGGGGCTGCGGATCTCGGCGCGGCGCTTGAAGCTGGATCCCGATATCTCCGACAGTTTCGTCCATGCGTGGGCGGAGGCATTTGTCTTTGCAGGGGAAAGAAATCTCGCCCGGGATGCGAAGGTCGAGCTTGCGGGTGGTTATTCCCCGCCCGCTCCGTGGCAGTGGAGCAATGAGTTTCTAGTGGACGGACTCACCACCCTCGGACTGCCGGAACTGCCGGCCGGTCCGCACCAGAATGTCGGCTGGATGTCCGAAGCGAAGGCGAGCGCCAGCGATCCGGTGTGGCTCGAAGTGGATCTCGGCGGAGTCCGCGAGTTTGACGCGATCCGCTTTTTCCCCGCCAAGCGTCCGATGTCGGACCTGCCGAGCGGATTCGGCTTCCCCCGGCGTTTCACGGTGTCCGCAAGCGTTGGTCCGCCGGGCAATGCGGTGCCGCCGGGTGAGGCGGCGGCGAATCCGGCGAAGATCCCCGTGGAGATCGGGAATCCAGGGCACAATCCGGTGCTCATCACGTTCGAGCGGCAGCGCGGCCAGCGGGTGAAGGTTGAAATGACGCAGCTCTGGAAGGCTTTTGAAAATTACCCCGCCTTCGCCGCCCTCAGCGAGGTGGAGGTGCTGGATGGTGAGAAGAACGTGGCGCTGGGCGCGGCGGTACGGTCGGCGGGCGGGATGGGCACCGTGTTCGGCTCGGGATCGCAGTACTGGAGCGCGGCGAGCCTGACCGATGGCTTCGGCCCGGATGGTCGTTTGGTCTCCCACCGCGAATGGCTGCTGGCTTTGGGCCGCCGTCTCGAATTGGAGCAGCGCCAGCATGCGCTCCACCGTGAAATCCAATCGCTCGTGAGCGGCTGGCGGCGGGCCGGCTTGATGACGGTGGCCATTTTGAGCGGGCTCGGTCTGGTGCTGCTGGTGGCGCTGCCGATCCGCTACCGCATGCGGGAGAAGCGCCAGCTTGCCCAGGTGCGCGAGCGCATCGCCGGCGACCTGCACGACGAGGTGGGCAGCAACCTCGGTAGCATCCAGATGTTCGCGGATCTCGCCGAGAGTCATGCCGATCCATCCAAGGAATTGAAGCGCATCCAGCGGATCGCGGCGGAAACGGTGAGTGCCGTGCGCGACATCGTCTGGCTGTTGCGACCGCAGGGTGACCACCGGATCGCGACCGTGGAGCACTTGCGCGAGACCTGCTCGATCATGCTCGAGCCCCACGACTGGAAATTCACCGCGAACGAGGCAGCCTGGCAGTGCGAGATGTCCGACGACGCGAACCGGCACCTCTTCCTCTTCTTCCGCGAGGCCCTGCACAATATCCTGCGCCATGCCGGAGCCTCCCGTGTCGCGATCGATATCGATTGCGATGCCGCGCATTTCCGCCTGAGGGTGAGCGACGACGGCTGCGGGATCACCCCGGAGAAGCTGGCGCGACCTGCCACGCTGCGGGCCCTGCGCAAGCGGGTGGAAGCCTTGGGCGCGGGCTTCAAGGTCGAGAGCGAGCCCGGCAAAGGCACCGCGCTGGAACTTGATATCCCTCTTGGCGGAAAGAGGGCGGGGCGGATCCGCAAATGATCGCCGGAAGCCTGCGGTTGCGATGCCGCCGGAATCAGCCTATGGGTGATTCCGTTGACCGGAGACCTCCAAACGAAAGCGGCGACCGACAAGAAAGCGATCCGCCTGATCCTGATCGAGGACCATGCGGACTTTCGCGAGTCGGTCTCGATGGTGCTCACCGAGCGCGGCTATAGCTGTGTCGGTGAGTTCTCGACGATGGAGGATGCGATCGAGGCGATCCGCGGCGGGCTTGAGGCGGACCTCGTGCTCTCGGATCTCGGTCTGCCCGGCATGAGCGGGGTGGAGGGGATCAAGAAAGTGCGCGAGCTGCTGCCGCTGGTGCAGGTGCTGGTGCTGACCGCTTTCACCGACAAGGCCAAGGTCTTCGCCGCGCTGGAGGCCGGGGCACATGGCTATCTGGTGAAGGCCGGCAGTGCCACGCGGCTGATTGCGACTCTTGAGGAAGTGCTGGCCGGGGGTACGCCCCTGGATCCGAAGATCGCCGGGATGATCCTGCAGACCTTCCGCCAGCTCAGTCCGATTCCTGCGGCAGAGACCCTTTCCGCCCGCGAGTCCGAGGTACTCCAGCTTTCTGCCAAGGGCCTGACCCGCCAGGAGGTGGCGGACAAGCTGGGGCTCAGCCAGCATTCCGTCACCGAATATATCAAGCGCTGCTTCGACAAACTCCACGTCCGGAACCTCCCGGCGGCGGTGAGCGAGGCAATCCGGCGCGGATTGCTCGATTTGTCGTGAATTTTTTCGAATTTACCCTTTAAGGATCAACAAGTTGTTTCTGTGTCCCAAATCTTAGGGACAAGACAAATTCCGCGGATTGTGCGATTCCTTACTCGTCGACGGGCTGGTTACCTGAAGACTGATTTCATGACGAAATGATGGGGCCGCGCGAGTGCGCGGCCCTTTTCGTTCTCTGCCGCGCGCTGTCCCAAATCTTAGGGACAAGACAACCTTGCCGTTTTCTGCGATACCTTCACCTGTCGGCGGGCTGGTTACCCCTGACGATTGAATTTCATGACGAAATTTATTGGGCCGCGCGAGTGCGCGGCCCTTTTCGTTTTTCAGCAGAGGGATGGCGCGTGGTGCCCAGTCTTCCGGCGGCCCCGGAACCTCGTGAATTGACCGTGCCGCCGGAACGGTCGAATCTCCCGCGAT
>CAMLOZ010000368.1 GCA_946481625.1 uncultured Haloferula sp.
TCAACGACGAGAAGGGAGTTTCGCTGGTCCCTGATCCTTGGAAGGTCCGGGTGCTCGCCTTGGAGCGGACCCTTGCGAACCGGGTGGGAGCCGTTCCCGTGCGCCGCCCGCCACGCATGCGCCTGACGACCTCGGATCCGGTGCAAGCCACGGGGGCGGAAGAGTGATGTCGCGGGAAATGGTGGGAAGGGCCTTGCGTTTTTCAGCCCCGCTTCCCATTTTGCCCCGGCATGCATCCAGATTTGGCGAAATTGCTCGACGCCGGAAGAATCAATCAAGCCGTGGCGGGGCGTCTCGACCAGCTTTCCCCCGGAAAATTCTGTCTCCACAAGGCTTGGGGAGCAGGTAAGATCGTCGATTGGGACCTTCCCGCAAAGAAGGTCACGATCGACTTCGAGCAAAGCACCGGTCAGGTGATGGATCTCCAGTTCGCGATCCAGCGGACCGAGCCGCTCGATCCCGGCGATTTCCGCGCAAAGAAGGTCGAGCAGCTCGAAGAATTGCGCGCCTTGGCCAAGTCCGATCCGGTCGGGCTGGTGGTGCACCTGCTCCAGAGCCACGGCGGCACGATGTCGGTGGACGCCCTCGAAAAGGAGCTCACCGGCGCGGTGGTGCCGGCCAACGATTTCCGCAAGTGGTGGGATTCCGCCAAGCGCGCGCTGCGCGACAGCAAGCGGGTGGTGGTGCCCTCCCGCCGCACCGAGCCGCTCTCGCTCCGCGCCGGCGACATGAGCCCGGCCGACGCTCTGGTGTCCGACTTCGAACTGGCCCGCGACCTGAAGACGATGTCGAAGGCGCTCGAGGCGATCACCCTTGATCTCGCTCTCTTCAAAGAAGATCCGCCGGCCTTGCAGCGCCTGCTCTCCGGCATCAACGAGTCCGCCGCGAAGAGCGTGCGCATCCAGCTGGGGCCCGCTCTCGAGCTCCTTTCGGCCCGCGACGAACTGGTCCGGGCGTTCAAGGACATCGAGCTTCCGCCGGAATCGCTGCGGCTTTCCGACCTGCTGGCGTCCGAGGAGAACCGCCTCGCGGATGCCCTCACCGCCCTTTCCTCCGGCCGCCAGCGTGCGATCTACGAGCAGTTCCCGATTGCCTTCGGTGATCGCTGGGTGGACGTCCTGACTTCCATCTTCGACAAGGTGGGGTCCCGCGGCGTCTCGGAAATCGCCAAGATCCTCGAGGAGAAGGGTCATGTGAAGATCCTCGAAACCCACCTCATCTCCGCGCTGGCCCGTCGCTCGCTGGGAACGGACGCGCTGATCTGGGTTTGCCGCGAGCGCAACGGCATCGCCTCCGGGGTTTTCAGCGGCGAAGTGGGCGCCTGCATCCTCAACCTGCTCGAAACCGATCATCTCAGCGACGGTCCGCGCAAAACCACCCGCCTCCAGACCCTGCTCTCCGAGGACAAGAACCTGCTCGGCGACATCGTCGGTCTGATGGACGTGAACGAGGCCCGGAACTTCGGCCGCCGCCTGATGGAATGCCCGGTTTTCAGCGATCTCGACCGCAAGTCCCTGATGGCGCGAGTGATCAAGGCGAAGCCCGAGACCGGCGAGCTCGTCAGCGGACACGGTGCCAAGAAGGAGCAGGAGCTCGTCGTGTCCTGGCCGAGCTTGGAGAAGAAGAAGGCGGAACTGGACGACATCATTCGCAACCGCATCCCCCAGAACACGAAGGATATCTCCATCGCCCGCGAATACGGGGACCTGCGCGAGAACTTCGAATACAAGTCCGCGAAGGATCAGCAGAAGTATCTCAACAACCGCAAGACCGAACTCCAGCGCGATATCTCACGCGCCCGCGGCACCGACTTCAAGGGAGCCGATGCCACAGCGGTCAACATCGGCACGATCGTCACGCTCAAGCGCGAGGATGGCGACGTGGCCACCTACACGGTCCTCGGTGCCTGGGATTCCGATCCGGAGAAGCGCGAGCTGTCTTACCTCTCCGAACTGGGTGCCGCGTTGCTCAACAAGAAGCCCGGCGACACCGTCCAGGTCCGCGACCACACGACGGAGGTGATGCACTCCTACACCATCGAATCGATCACCGCCGTGAATCCGTAAGTTCCAAGTGCCAGCAACGGCGGAGGCCGTTGTCGTGGGCTACTCCTTGAAGCTTGGCACGTCTCCTACCTGGAACTTGATACCTAGAACTTCGACCTTTCCCCAATATGGAACATACCACCATCGTTGAAATCCGCGGCCGCGAGATCATTGACTCGCGCGGCAATCCGACCGTCGAAGCCGACGTGATCCTCGAATGCGGCGTCGTCGGCCGCGCTGCCGTGCCGAGCGGTGCCTCCACCGGCGAGCACGAAGCCTGCGAACTGCGCGATGGCGACAAGTCGCGCTACCTCGGCAAGGGCGTGCTCAAGGCCGTCGAGAACCTCAACAGCAAGCTGGCTCCGGCGCTTTGCGGCCTGCTCGCCACCGACCAGGCTTCCATCGACGCCGCGATGCTCGCGATCGACGGCACCAAGAACAAGTCGTCGATCGGTGCCAATGCGATCCTCGCCGTCTCGATGGCCGCAGCCAAGGCTGCCGCACAGGCGACGGGCCTGCCGCTCTACAAGTACCTCGGCGGCCCGAACGCCAAGGTGCTGCCCGTGCCGATGATGAACATCATCAACGGCGGTGCGCACTCGGATGCCCCGATCGACTTCCAGGAGTTCATGATCATGCCGATCGGCGCACCGACCTTCAGCGAGGGCCTGCGCTACGGCGCGGAGATCTTCCATTCGCTGAAGAAGGTCCTGCACGACCGCGGCCTGTCCACCGCCGTGGGTGACGAAGGCGGCTTCGCCCCGAACCTCGCTTCCGCCGATGACGCCCTGGGCGTGATCGCCCAAGCGGTCGAGAAGGCCGGCTACAAGCTGGGCGAGGACATCGCCATCGCGCTGGACGTCGCTTCCTCCGAGTTCTTCGACGCGAAGCAGAACGCCTACGTTTTCAAGAAGTCCGACAAGTCCGTGAAGAGCGCGGAAGAGCTGGTGGCTTACTACGCCGGTCTCCAGGCCAAGTACCCGATCATCTCGATCGAAGACGGCTGCGCGGAGAACGACTGGGCGGGCTGGAAGATCCTGACCGACAAGCTCGGCGCGACGACCCAACTCGTGGGCGACGACCTCTTCGTGACCAACGTCGAGTTCCTCTCGAAGGGGATCGCGACCGGCACGGCCAACTCCATTCTCGTCAAGGTGAACCAGATCGGCTCGCTGACCGAGACCTTCGACGCCGTGGAAATGGCGAAGGAGAACGGTTACACCGCGGTGCTCTCGCACCGTTCCGGCGAGACCGAGGACAACACCATCGCGGACATCGCGGTGGCCACCAACTGCGGCCAGATCAAGACCGGCTCGATGAGCCGCTCGGACCGTATCGCGAAGTACAACCAGCTTCTCCGCATCGAAGAGGAGTTGGGTGGCGACGCCGTCTACGGGGTTGGCAAGATCAAGGTCTTGCGCTGAGCGTAACCATTGATTTTCGAGCCCCACGGGAGACCGTGGGGCTTTTTTGCGTTTGAGGGGGAGGTGTTGCTGGCGACATCAAGTGCGCGCGGTTAAACGTGGCGAATTGCAAGGGCCTGCGGGGGGCGCAGGCGATCGTCTTAGGAGTGTCGATGATCGTGTGCCGGTATCTATCAGGATCGACGAGAAGGCGACGAGAAAGGTGAAGAACTAAGCAGGGAAGGAGCTGGTGAGGAAGCGATACTCAAACACCTCCGTGAAAATCGCGTGATCGTGGCAGTTAGATTTGTCATGATAGGTGATTTAAAGGAACAGAGAGCTATGCCTTTCACCCCACCCAGGGTCGGCAGGATCTTGCCTGCCGCTTTTTGCCGTCTGCCTCGAATTGCTGCGGCGGCGCGATTCGCCTTGCTGGCAGGAGTCTTGGCGGAAGATGTCTTTGCCGCCGCTCCGGTGATCCTCGTCCCGCCGCAGGCAAGCGGGATTTCTTTTCGGGAGAATGCTGTTTTGTCGGTCCAGACCGCTGGCGCGGGCGTGACCCTGCAGTGGTATGCGGGCGTAAGCGGCGATGTGTCCGCTCCGGTGTCGGGGGCGAAAGGCGCACTCTTGGTGAGCCCGCCGTTGACGGACACGACCAGCTTCTGGGTGCGGGCGAGCAATCAGGACGGCTCCACGGACAGCCCGGCTGCGGTGGTTAGCGTGGCGGCGCCGTTTCGTGGCACTCTCTACAGTTGCGGCCTCAACCACGTTGGCCAACTCGGGATCGGATCGAATGTGAGGAGCTTGAGTTTCCAACCGGTCGCCACCGACGTCTCCGGGGTCGCCGCCAATATCGATGAGAGTTTCTTCTTCAAAGCGGATGGAACATTCTGGGGCACGGGAGAGAATAGCAACGGCGAGCTTGGCGATGGTTTCAATGTGGATCGCAACCAGCCTGTCGTGCTGGGCACCGGGATTGTCGCGGTCGCCACGAGGGGCGGGAAATCCTACTTCCTGAAAGCCGACGGCAGTCTTTGGGGATCC
>CAMLOZ010000369.1 GCA_946481625.1 uncultured Haloferula sp.
AAAGGTAGGCGGCTGGCGACGATGCGGGTATCAATTCGGAGTTCACCTCGGATCTTCCCTTTCCGTTCCCACGCTTGCACGAGGCGTGCCCGTTGCTTGCCTTCACGGGCAAGCGAGGCTTGTGAACGTGCTTCTCCCGGGTGGTGACCGGTGCGGTTCAATATGCGCTTTCAACTCGTGCAGAATGAAATGGCGTCCGGGCTCCGGAAGCTGCCGCGGGGTTCCAAACAGGGCGCTGCGAGTATGGCATGCAATTTGCGATTTTGTTAGGGCATGAAACTCGCCCCAAGACACCTGCGGCGGTACAAGGATGTCGCCCTGCTGTTCTTCAAGTATGGGAGCCCCCAGCTCATCGCGGATCCGGGGCTCGTCCCGGGTGATGCGGAATTCGAGAAACCCGAGAGCGGGCAGAGCGCGGAAAAGCTGACCGACGACCTCGAGCGGCTGGGGCCTGCCTTCGTGAAGATCGGGCAGCTCCTCTCGACCCGCGGGGACCTCTTGCCGCGGCCCTTCCTCGATGCATTGAGCCGGTTGCAGGACGACGTTGAGCCCGTGCCCGTCGAGGAGATCGAGAAGGTAATCCAAGAGGACCTCGGCGTCCGGATCTCGAAGGCCTTCGAGCATTTCGAGCGGAAGCCCTTGGCGGCGGCCTCGCTCGGCCAGGTGCATCCGGCGACCCTGCGTGGCGGACGGCCGGTGGCGATCAAGGTGCAGCGCCCGGGGATCCGGCAGCAGATCGCCGACGACCTGGACAGCCTGGAGGCGATCGCCGAGTTCCTCGACGAGCATAGCGACCTGGGGCGGAAGTATGAAACGGGACGGATCGTGGACCACTTCCGCAAGAGTATCCTGAGGGAGCTGGACTACCATATGGAGGCGGCGAATCTCGGCGAACTCCGCGACAATCTCCGCGGCTTCGACCTGCTGAAAATCCCGGAGGTGGTGAGCGACTACTCGAGCGCGCGGGTGCTGACGATGGACTACATCCCCGGGGCGAAGATTACCACGCTCTCCGGGGCTGTGCGGACGGATCTGGATGGCGACATTCTCGCGAAACAGTTGTTCCAAGCCTACCTCAAGCAGATCCTCGTCGACGGGTTCTTCCATGCCGACCCGCATCCGGGGAACCTGCTGCTGACGCATGATCGCAAGATCGCGATCCTCGATCTGGGGATGACCGGCAGGGTCAACCAGAGGATGCGCGATCAATTGGTACACCTGCTGGCGGGCATCAGCGAGGGCAACGGCATCCAGACCGCGGAAGCCGCGCTCGGCATCGCCGAACCGAAAGGCGAGGAGATCGACCGTGCGGGCTTCATCAACGCTGTCGAGGAAATCGTGGGCTCGGCCAAATCGCGCGAGCTTGCCGACATCGACATGGGCAGCGTGGTGCTGCAGGTCAGCAGGGCTTGCGCCGAAGCCGGCCTGAGAATCCCTCCGGAGATGAGCATGATCGGGAAGGCCTTGATGAACCTCGACCGGGTGGGTGCCACCCTGAGTCCGGGCTTCGATCCGCAGGAGGCGATCCGCGACAACCTCGGCGAGATCAGCCGCGCTCGCGTGAAGGAGACCCTGACCTCCGCCAATGTCATGGGGATGCTTACCGAGATCAAACTGTTCATGGGGCAGCTTCCGCTGCGCATGAACCGCATTCTCGACATGCTCGCGGACAACAAGCTCAAGGTACGCGTCGATTCGATCGACGAGAAGGCCTTGATCCTCGGTCTTCAGAAAGTCGCCAACCGGATCACCATGGGCCTGATCCTCGCTGCTTTGATTGTCGGTAGCTCGATGCTTGCACGGGTCGAGACCGGCTTCCGGATCTACGGCTATCCCGGCCTGGCGATAATCTTCTTCGTGATCGCCGCCGTGGGAGCCCTGATCCTGATGGCCGGGATGATTTTCAAGGACCGCTGAACATCACCTATTCATCATAGGAAACCCATGCCATGGACTCGGACTTGTTACGCTATCTGAACGATCATCTCGCGGGAGCGGCCGGCGCTGTCGATCTCATCCAAAGCCTCGCGAAAACCCCGGGGGATCCCGAGGACCAACGCTTTTTCACCGAACTCGGAACGAAGGTGGAAAACGACCGCGCGCTCCTTAACGAAATGATCTCCCTGCTCGGCCACAACGGGAGCGCCCTTCTCCAGGCGGCGGGCGGCCTCACGGCAAAGGCCAGCCGCCTGAAGCTCCGGTGGGAAGGAGTGGAGCCGGGGGAACCGGGAAGATTCGAAGCGATGGAGATGCTGGCGCTGGGCATCAAGGGCAAGCGTCTTCTCTGGCTGATGGCGGCCGAACTGTTGCCTTGGGTCCCGGAGTGGTCGGGCATCGATTTTTCCGCGTACGAGCGGGAAGCCGTCGCCCAGCAGGCGGCGGTGGAGGCTCGCCGGCTCCGGGCCGGGATCGACGCGCTGATCGACCCGGAACGCAGGGAGGGGGTGTTCCCCGCCACCTAGGGCGGGGAGCGGTTTCCGCCGCATCCACGGCCGGGAGAGGGGTACGGGGCTGATTGTCCATTTTCGCGAAGGAAGTTGAATCAGAGCTTTTGAACAGTGATCTCCGGGAGGCGGAGAAACGCGGAGAGATTGATATCTCTTGGCTTGCGCATTCCCGGGCGGAAATCTATCAACCGTACTGCTGGTTAGCTACCCGCCGGCAAGCCCTCCGATGTCCAAACGATACGAGTCCGTGTGCCAACATGCGCGGCGATATGGTGTCGAAATCACCCTCTTGGCGGCGGCGCTCCTGCCGCTGCTCCTCGCGGTCGTCCACCTGCTTTCGAAGTAAGGTTTACCTCCCGCAAAACCCGGAAAGGCCCCGGTCCCGAAAGGTGCCGGGGCCTTGAGCATCCGGATCCGGCAGGCCTCCGCCTCAAGCCCCGTTGCAGGCGACCTTCAAGGTCTCCACAGGTCCGTCCTCGGTGATCTGAAGGGGGTGAAGATCTTCGTCGTGGACGGCACGACGGGAGTGGCTGAGAATCCACGCCGTGAAGCTTCCTGTCGCGCCCGTCCTCTGCCTCGTCTTTGCCGCCATCGGATTTCTCGGCGGCAGGTTGTCCGGGAAGGCGGAAGGTTCGCAAGCCGCCACGGAGTCCGCAAAGCATGCCGTCAACCCCACGGGAGCGGACCGCCGGGACGACGAGGAGGGCTCGCGAAGCCGCGGTATGGCAGGATCGAAATCGGAGCGCCGGACCAATTCCCCTGGTGGCCAGAAGCGTCTCGCCGAGTCCTTGCGCGAGATCTTGGCCACATGGAACAAGCCGTCGCTCGTTTTGGCGAATGGCGATGAACGCGAGGTGCTCCACACCGACCTCGGCGAACTCAGCGATATTTTGGCCGCCCTCAGCCGCGCCGATGCCGCGGATCTCGCCGAGCTCCGGGAGTTGCTGGTGAACACGGAGGAGACCACCACCGAAGGGGAAATCTTCAACGCCCTGCTGATGTTGCCACTCGTGGGCCGCGACATCGAGTTGCGCGGTGCCGCCGTTCTGGAAGAGACCGTGGAGAAGGCCGCGGTCGAAGAGGACGAGAACTTCTCCGAGATCCTCCCGATGATGCTCTACACGCTCGCGCGGAAGAATCCCGCCGAAGCCGAGGCTTGGCTGAAGACCTTCGAGGCCAGGCCGGATGTGGACGACTTCACCGTGGACGTGGACGAACTGAAGGCCGTGATCGAAAAGGGTAAAACCGGCTCCTAAACCGCATCGATTGCGGCCAGAGTCCGTACCGTCTGCCACGCCGCGCGGACGTCGTGCACTCGGACCATGGCCGCGCCGCGACGGATCGAGGCGGCGATGCAGGCCACCGTTCCGGCATCGCGATCACGGGGATCGGGCAGGCCGAGCACCTCGCCGATTACCGTTTTTCGGCTGACGGGCACCATCACCGGTCGCTGGAACCGACCGAGTCTTCCGAGATCGCGGAAGACCCGCAGGTTGTCCTCGCACTGTTTCGCGAAATCGATGCCCGGATCGAGGATCAGGGCTTCCTCCGACATCCCCGCATCCAGCGCCATGGCGATCTTCTCCGCGAAGAATGCATCCATCTCCGCCATCACGTCCGTCCACTGCTGGTGGAAATGGGGCACTTTCGGCTCGCCGACGGAGTGCATGATGAGGAGCGAGGCCCCGCTTGCCGCGCAGAGGCGGGCATTCCGGTCGTCGGGCAGCCCGCCCATGTCGTTCAAGAGCTCCACCCCGAAGGGCAATACCGCTTCCACCACCTCCGGCCGCCACGTGTTCGCGGAGAGGACGGGTGGCCAGAGCTGGATCCCGTCCTTCGGGGCTGCTCCGGCGATCACCTCCGGCCACCGCTCCAGGAAGCCCAGGAAGCGCCGGATCTCCTCCGCGAGGCTCACGGCGGGGCGGTTCGTCCGCGCGCTCTCCGCGCCGACATCGATCACATCCGCCCCTTCCTCCGCCTGATGCCGCGCTTGGGCGAGCGCGCCACCGAGTTCCAAGGTGCCATCGAAGGACAAGGAGT
>CAMLOZ010000370.1 GCA_946481625.1 uncultured Haloferula sp.
TCCTTCAGCCGGTGCAGCGTGGGCAAGGTTTCATCGATCACCTGGTCGTGATCCGCGAACTCGATGTCATGACACTGGATCAGATCGATATGGTCCACACCCAGGCGCTTGAGGCTGTGCTCCACGCTGCGCTCGGTGCTGGCGCGGGAGAAATCGTAGTCGCCCCGGGGCTCGCTGTAGCTGCCGATCTTGGTGGCGAGGATGTAGGAATCTCGCGGCACGCCCTCCAGCGCCCGGCCAAGGCGGAGCTCGGCGAGTGTCTCGCCATAGGAGGGTGACACGTCGATGAAGTTCATTCCTCCCTCCAAGGCCGCATGGACGGTGGCGATGGAATCTTCGAGGGTTACCGGGCGGAAGACGGAGCCGAGCGAGGAAGCGCCGAAGCCGAGGACGGAAACCTGCAGGCCGGTATTGCCGAGCGGACGGTATTTCATGGGTTCGATCGGGAGCATGGCCCGGATAACGGCGCGACGCCATGGCGGATTTTCGCCGATCCATGACGATTCTTGACCTTGCCGGGTAGAGGCGGATGCTAATGGAAATGGATCGAAACGCCGCGGAACCACCATCCTTCGTCTCCCGTCAGGTGCGGCAGGCGCGGCGGTTCTATCTCAATCTGAACCCTCCTCCCGGTCCGAAGCTGACGGTGGTCTGCGGGGGCTGGGAACATTGCAGCCCGGACTTCCGCGTCGACCGGGCGGACTTCCCCTTCCTCTGTGTCGAATTCGTCGCCGGGGGAAAAGGAACCGTGACACTCGGCGGCAAGGAGCGGCTCTTGCAACGCGGCAGCGTGTTCTCTTACGGGCCGGGCTGCCCCCACCGCATCGCGTCGGATCCCGACGAGCCGCTTTTGAAGTACTTCCTCGATTTCAGCGGACGCGAGGGCATGGCACTCCTGCGGGCGGCGGGGCTGGGCCCCGGGGACTGCCGGATAGCGGGAGAAGCGGAGGAGGTGGAGGAAGCCTTCGAGCAAATCCTGGCAAGTGGACGCCGGTCCGGCCCCCAGGCGGAGCGGATCCTCGCCCTGAAGGCCGAGATCCTGCTCCGCACGTTGGCCGGATCGGTGGCGGCGGGTGTCGGGAGGGAGCAATCCTACCAGACCTTTCTGAAATGCCGGGACTGCATCGAAACACGTTTCCTGGAATTCGCGACCGCGGCGGAGGTCGCGGCCGCCTGCCACGTGCATCCGGCCTACCTGTCGCGGCTCTTCGCGCTGCACGGCCACGAGTCGCCCTATCATACCTTGCTACGCCACCGCATGAGGCACGCGGCCGCCCTGCTGGACGGCGGCGGGCGGATCGTCCGGGAGGTGGCGGACGAACTGGGCCTCGATCCCTTTCACTTCTCGCGGGTTTTCAAGCGGGTCCATGGCGTATCGCCGGCGGAGTTTTTGAAGCGGCGCGGCGCGGTCTAAGCGCCCGTCTTAAAATGGCAGGGACGCCTCCCCGAGGCGTGGCGGGTGGCGACTGTCTTTGGAGAGCGGTGAACCTCTTGTATGACATCTCACGCTCGCCGCCTGCCCCCGCTGGCACGGTGCCTGCGTACGGCAATGTTTCGTTCCGGCCTTGCACCGCGGAAATTCGTCCGCTACCCACTTCCCGCCATGCCCGTTGCAACTCCCGCTCAATACCGCGCCATGCTCGATGCCGCCCAGAAAGGCGGCTACGCTTATCCGGCGATCAACGTCACCTCGATCACCACGATCAACGGGGCATTGCGTGCCTTCGCCGAGTCCAAGTCCGACGGCATCATCCAGGTTTCCACCGGCGGCGGCGAATTCGCCTCCGGCACTTCCGTGAAGGACGCCGCCTTCGGCGCGATCGTGCTGGCCGAGGCCTGCCACCGCCTCGCCGAGAAATACGACATTCTCGTGGCCCTGCACACCGACCACTGCCACCCGGCGAAGGTCGAAGGCTTCCTCAAGCCGCTGCTGCAGGCCTCCCGCGAGCGCATCGCCGCCGGCAAGGGCCCGCTGTTCCAGAGCCACATGTTCGACGGCTCGGTGGTGGCGCTCGATGAGAACCTCAAGATTTCCAAAGAGCTGCTCAAGGAGTGCGCCGAGCTCGACATCATCCTCGAAGTCGAAGCCGGCTGCGTGGGCGGTGAGGAAGACGGCCACGACACCTCCGGCCTGCCTTCCGACAAGCTCTACACGACCCCGGAAGACATGGTGCAGGTCTATGAAGCCCTCAGCCCGATCGGACGCTTTCTCTTCGCCGCGACCTTCGGCAATGTCCACGGTGCCTACAAGCCGGGTGCCGTGAAGCTGAAGCCCTCGATCCTTCGCGATGGCCAGAAGGCGGTCACCGACAAGCACGGTGCAGACGCGGAAATGGATCTGGTCTTCCACGGCGGTTCCGGCACCTCCGAAAGCGATCTCCGGGAGACGCTGGACTACGGCGTGGTGAAGATGAACATCGACACCGACACCCAGTATGCGTTCACCCGCCCGATCGTGACGCACATCTGCCAGAACATCGAAGGCGTGCTCAAGATCGACGGCGAAGTCGGCGACAAGAAGACCTACGATCCGCGCTCTTACCTGAAGAAGGCCGAACTCGGCCTCTGCGAACGCATGAAGGAAGCCTGCGA
Source organism: uncultured Haloferula sp. (assembly GCA_946481625.1). The sequence goes on from CAMLOZ010000370.1 coordinate 2,593, forward strand.
TGACCTGCTTTCCGCCGGGAAGACGATCTTCGGGACGGTCTGATTTCCATTTTCCCGAAAATGGCGGGTCCGGTGACGGGCCCGCCTTTTTGTTTGGGACCGGGATGGATAGGATGGATGGGATTCAAGAGGGAGAAGTTTGCACGGCAGGAGCATCTAGCCCTCGCCCGGCTCGTCATCCTTGAACCGGTGTACCCGCTTGCGCTTCGGGTGAAAGGTCACGCGACCGCCGTTTGCCTGGCGGATGGGGTCGAAGAGCGAATCCATCCCCACGCCCTTCACTTCGCAAACGATGGCCATGAGCTCGCCGAGGCGGCCCTTGGGAAATCCGCGCTCCTTGAACCAGAAGAGGTACTCGACCGGCAGGTCGTAGATCGGCATGCCGAGCGGCGGGACGGCGGTGCGGCCGTACTTGCCGAAGGGCATGTAGGTCCGCGCGATCTCGGCGAGGAGATTGCGGAAGTCTTCGCGATCGATCTCGGTCATCGGGGCCAAGGATAGTGCATCGCGGGGGGAAAGCGGCACTGGAATTTGATTTCCAGAGGACCGGGAAGCGGCTTCCCTGCGGGCGATTCCCATGCCCGAGACCAAGCCCAAGCAAGAGCACCCCCTCGCGAACATCCTGATCAACGTGCTGTTGCCGGTGATCGTGCTCAGCTTTTTGAGCAAGGATCCGGCGCTCCAGGAGAAGCTGGGGAAGGCGGTGCGGCCATGGCACATCGGCCCGCTGTGGGCGATGGTCATCGCGCTGGCTCTACCGCTCGGTTACGGGATCTGGCACTTCATCCAGACACGGAAGGGCAACTTCTTCTCCGCCCTGGGTCTTGTCTCCGTGCTGCTGTCCGGCGGGTTGACGCTGTATCTCTGGAACAAGGACGGCACCGTGAAGCCGAATGCGGATATCTTCTTCGGGATCAAGGAAGCCCTGATCCCCTTGATCCTCGGTTTCGCAATCCTGTACTCGAAGAGATCCGGTACCCCGCTCGTCCGGGTCTTCCTCTATAACGATACAATTTTCGATATCCCAAAAATCGAGTCCAGGATCGTCGAGCGCCAGGAGCAGGCGCGCTACGCGATGCTTTTGCACGAAGCCACGCGTCTCTTCGCCGGCTCTTTCTTCCTTAGCTCGTTGCTGAACCTTGGCCTGGCGCTGTGGTTCTTCCGCGGCTTCAATGAAAAGGCCGTAGGCGCGCTGCAGGAATACAATGCGATCGTGGCCAAACTGACGGGGGCGGGCTTCCTTGTCATCGGCCTGCCCTTGATGGGGATTCTCTTCCTGATCCTGACACGGCTCCTGAAAGGCCTGCGCGAGTTGACCGGCCTGAAGGACAATGAGCTGATGATGCCGCGGTAACCTCCCGGTGGCCGCACAAAGGAAAAGCCCGCGGGTGCGGGCTTTTTCGAAAGGGATGGAGGGCGGATCGCCGCTCAGTCGACGAGATTGTCGATCCGCTGGGCGAGCTCGATATCGGCTTCGGTCACGCCGCCGGCATCGTGGGTGGTGAGGACCAGCGTCACCTTCGTGTAGCGGATGCGGATGTCGGGATGATGCTGCGCTTCATCGGCGATTTCGGCGAGGTCGTTGACGAAATCGATGGCTTCCATGAATTCCTCGAACTCGACCGTGCGGGTGATCGATTTCTTTTCGAATTCCCACTCGGGGCATTTTTTGAGGGCGGCGGAAAGATCGTCGTCTTCGAGCAGGTCGGACATGGCGAGAGGGAACGTTTGCGGCGCGAGATTGCGTTCCCCGGTTGAAGATTGGCAAGCGAGTTCGCCGCTGTTTTTTCGCGAGGGCGGAAGTTTGCAGGTACACGCGAGCGGGTGTATGGCGTGACCCATGAAATCGATGCTGCTGCCAGCCGCTCTTTCGGCGGTGATTCTTGCCTCCTGCG
>CAMLOZ010000371.1 GCA_946481625.1 uncultured Haloferula sp.
CTTGCTCACCAGTTCCGGGAAGAAGAGGCAATCGGATACTTCGAGAAGAAGGCGAAATCCGGGCCCTCATTGATCCAGTGGGGATAGTCTTGCTCCAGTTCCTTCAGGGCTTCGGCCCAATCCTCGCTGACTTCCGTGAAGAAGATGGCATCCGGCGAAGTCTTGCGGGTCCACTCGATTGCCGCAGCGTGATTGCGGTTGGTCACGAGAACATTGAATGAGGCAACACGAACCGATGCCCCGCTCCTCGCCGCCTCCGGAGGCGGAATGAAACCCGGTACCAACCGGATCATGGGCAGTACCAGCAGAAGACCTACAAAGGCGGCAGCTCGGAAGGACTTCCCTGCCAGCAGGACCAATCCGCAGAGAAGAAGAAACCAAGCATACTGGAGTTGGAAATGATTGAAGAGATCGACGACCCAGAAGGATTCGCCGAGGATCAAGCCGGCGACCGGTGTCAATCCCGCCGCCACGGCAAGGATCACGACAATGACGTTTACTTTGGACATGGGCCGAAACGAGACAGCGCTTACACAGATCGCATCCTCCACAGCCACTCCCGCCCTACAAGGGTCGCTCTACGGAAACGCTAGGAAGCCCCGCTCCCCGGAGACCTCCGCCATGCTCCCACGACCATGCCCAGCCCGCCGACGACGAAAATTCCGGGGAACCACAGGGAGTAGCCCGGGGCCTTCGACTCCTTCTCCAGGACCGCCTGCTCCGGCTTCTTCGGGTTGACGTGGCACTCCTGCCTCGACCCCTCCGGATACTTTTCGATGTAAGCCGTGACGATATCCGACTTGCTGCTCCAGCCGCTGCCCCGGAGCTTCACGAGTTCACTTTCATAGGGGCGGCCTTGCCACTCGTAGCCGAAGAGCACGGCAAACCGGCGCTCGGCGGCGCTATTGGGATCCACCTGCCGTTCCTCGGACTCCGACTTGAGGATCACGCAGGGTACCACCGGCCAGTGTTCCACCGCCCGGGCACGCTGGAAGCTGCGCCACATCAGCCCGAAAAAGACACCTCCCGCCAAGGCGAGCGCGAGCCCGATGAAAGACAGATAGACGCGGGAGGCGGTGGAAACGCGGGCCATGCGCCTGCCATAACGCCCCCGCGCCCGATGGGCCACTGCTTTCCGGCCCCGGCAGGCGAGGATTCCACTTTCCCGGTGCGGCCCGGGCGGCTACCAAGTTCCTCCCATGAGCGACCTAGCCAGCCGAATCCCCGAAGACCTGAAAGCCGCGATGAAGGCGAAGGACACCGTCGCCCTGGCGGTGATCCGCGCGCTCAAGACGGCCATGACCAATGCCTCGATCGAAAAAGGCGGCCTCGGCACCCCGCTCGACGACGCCGAAGTGACGGCCCTCATCCGCAAGCAGATCAAGCAACGGCAGGATTCGATCACCCAGTTCACCGCCGCCGGCCGGACCGAGCTCGCTGCCACCGAGCAGGCGGAGATCGCCGTGCTGGAAAAGTATCTTCCCGCCAATCTCTCCGCCGAGGAAATCGCCGCGATCCTCGATGCCGCGATCGCCGAGACCGGCGCGTCCTCGAAGGCCGACATGGGCAAGGTCATGAAGCTCGCTCAGGAACGCGCCGCGGGCCGGGCCGACGGCAAGACCCTTTCCCAGGAGGTTGCCAAGCGCCTGTCCTGAGATGCGCTGCGCCGCCATCATCGTTGCCGCCGGGAGCAGCCGCCGCATGGGCTTCGACAAGCTGGCGGCGGAGATCCGCGGCGTTTCCGTGTTGCGCCGAAGCGTGGAGGCTTTCATGGCTACCGACGGCGTATCGCGCGTGATCGTGGTCGCCCCGGAGGAGCGCTTTGCCAGTCTCGGCACCGGTTTCCCCAAGCCCCTGCTGCGGATCGACGGCGGCAAGGAGCGCCAGAACTCGGTGGAAAACGGCTTGGCCTTGGTCATGGAGGAACTGGTGGCGGTCCACGACGGCGCCCGCCCCTTGGTGAAGCCGGAAGCGATCGCCGCCTGCATCACGGCGGCACGGGATTTCGGGGCTGCCACGCTGGCCCGTCAGGTCACCGAAACGATCAAGCGTTCCGATGCCGATGGTTTCTCGCGCGAAAGCGTGAGCCGGGACCACTTGTGGTTCATGGAGACACCGCAGGTTTTCCGTACCGACCTCCTCCGCGAGGCCTACGCGGAGGTGAGCAAGCGGGAGCTGACGGTGACCGACGAGGTTTCCGCCGTCGAGGCCATCGGGGTGCCGGTGAAACTTGTCGTTTCCCCCGCCCCGAATCTCAAAATCACCGTCCCCGCGGACATCGAGCTGGCCGAAGCCCTCCTGAAATGAATCCCGCCACCTACCAGTCCCTGGTCTTACCTTCCGGATTCCGTCTGGCGGTGTCGACGCTGCCGCAGAGCGAGTGCGCCGCACTCTCCATCCACGTGCCTGCGGGAAGCCGCGACGACCTTCCCGGTCTCGCGGGCACCGCCCACTTCGTGGAGCACATGGTCTTCAAGGGCACCGGACGCCGCGATGCCCGCGCGATCAGCCTGGAGGTCGAGGATGTCGGCGGCTCCTTGAACGCCTGCACCACCGAGGATCAAGTAGTTTACGAAGCCCGCGGCGATGCCGATTCCCTTCCGCTGCTCGCCGACATCACCGCGGACATCGTCTGGAACGCCCTCTTCCCCGCCAAGGAAATCCCCCTCGAGCGCGAGGTGATCGCGGAAGAGATTGTAATGTACCGGGAGTCCCCCGGCGATCACATCGGCGATTTGATTTCCGCAGCGCTCTGGTCGCCCCATCCGCTCGGGGAATCGGTCTCGGGAAGTGAGGAGAGCATCGCCGGCATCAGGAAGGCCGAGCTGACCGCCTTCCGCGACCGGCATCATTTCCGCAAGGATACCGTCATCTCGGTGGCCGGTCCCTTTGCCGCCGCCGCTGTGTCAGACATCCTCACGATGCATCTTCCTCAGGCTCGGGAAACCGTGGTTTCCCTACCGGTGAAAGATCTTCCCAAGCCGGGCCATGTGATCGACGAACGCGATACCGACCAGCTTCAACTCGCCCTCGCCTGGCGCATCCCTGGCCGCTTCGACGAGCGTCGGCACGCCTTCCGGCTGCTCTCCATGATCCTCGGCGAGAGCGCAGGCTCGCGCCTCTTCCAAGAGCTGCGCGAGAAGCGCGGCCTCTGCTATCACGTTTCCTGCGACGCCAGCTTCTTCGATGAGGTCGGCTCCTTCGAGATCCACACCGGCCTTTCCCCGAAAGGCCGTGCCGAAGCACTCGGTTGCATCGACCGTGAACTGGAAGACCTCGCCGGAAACGGTCCCCGCGCCGAGGAACTCGCACGCGCCAAACGCCTTGCCGCCAGCCAGAGCAAGATGGCCATGGAAAGCACCGGCTCCCACGCCTCCTGGGCCGGCGATAGCCTCTTGCAATACGGCAAGATTATCACCCCCGCCGAGGCTCTCGCCATCTGGCAGGCGGTCACCGCGGAAGAGATTCAAGCCGTGGTGAGCGAATTCTTCCCCAAGGATCGCGCCATGGCCGAGATCCGGCCCTGAACGAGGGGGTTCCTGATAAAAAGGGCCGGACCCCGATGCGGAGTCCGGCCCTGAGATCGATCCTTCCCGAAGCGATTAGCGCACCTTGAAATGCAGGGTGCTCCGCAGCTTGCCGCCCTCCATGCGCTCGTTGATGCTGAGGCTGTCGAACTCGGCGAAGGCCGCCAGGCCCTTCTGAATACGGGGAAGCTCCTTCTTGAACTCCTCGTAGTTCGGTCCCATCACCTCCGCACCGTGCTTCTCTATCAAGGCCACCCAGTCGGCGGAGAAGGTGCGCAGCGTATCGAAGTCGAACTCGAACCAGACACCCGTCTTGTCCTCGCCGGCGCTTTCCGCCGCATTGACAAGGTCGAGCGCCTGAAGCTTCGAGGTGGAGGCCACGAACCACTTGTCGCCTACCGTGACGGAGGGCAGGAAGTCGTCGTTGAAGAACGGGAAGGAGAAGAACCAGGTGGTGAGCCCGTTCTTGTCCGAGCTCATCGGCTTCTGCATCGGAATGTCGGCACCCGACATCTCGCTCGCGGTCTTGAGGATATTGCGAAGCGACCCATCGAGCTTGGTCCACGACTCCTGCAGCTTCGCGCGGTCGGTGACAGGGGAAATCATCGAGGCACGGACGAACTTGCCGGCATCCACCACCTCCTGCGGAAGCCCCGGAATCGGCGGCATCGCCCCCTTCAGATCCACGATGAGGGCGGTCTCCGTCCCCAGCCCGGACTCCGCGGTCTGGAGCGCGTCCCAGATGCCGATGGTGTCGGCCTTGAACTTTTCGTTGAAGAGACCGAAACCCTGCTTGAACTCGGCGAAGTCAGGATCGTCGATATCGAGCCCGGCGATCTTTTCAGCCATCGCGTAGCCGGTCTCGATGATCGCCTCGCCGTATTCGTTGGCGCGCTTCGTGTATTCCGGATTGGAAATCCAGTTGCCGAACATCAGCACGCCTTCTCCGCTGCCCAGCT
>CAMLOZ010000372.1 GCA_946481625.1 uncultured Haloferula sp.
CGCAGGAGCTCGCGGCCTTGGGCGGCGTGAAACCCCGCCGCCATCATGCGATCCAGCGCTCCCATGGTCCCGAGGCTCAAGGCCGCGGCCTCCCCGCGCCGCCACGCCCCCAGCGCGACGCAAGCCCGCAATTCAAGCCGCAGAACCGCGGGCGACTTGAGGAATGCCGGCGGCAAATCCGTAAGCTCGTCCAAAACATCCTGCCACAATTCCAAGGTAGCGTATCCTTCCGCCGCGCGAAATCCCATGGCGGACCGTAAAGCGCCCGGGCCTCCGGTCAAGGGACGCCCCACTAACAGTCGCGGCGGTTCACCGACCCCACCGACCCACCGGCCGAATCCACACCATCGACCTGCAACGACCGTCGCGCAAACGGAGATCGCGAATATGTCGCGGGATCGGTTGATCCGCACGCAGGCTGCTGGATCGTGGGGATGGAGGCACTCCGCCTCCACCGTCAAACCACAAGGAGGAATCATGAAAACGAACTTCATTCTCGCGCTCGCCGCGATCCTTGCCGGCGGAGCCATCTTCGCTCCCGCCAGCGCTGGAGCCCCCGAAATCCCGCGTCAGACCAGCGGCAAGACCCTTGGAGGTGCCCTCGCCGCAGAACCGTCGCTGACCACCTTCACCCGCCTCGTGAAAACGGCCGGCTTGGAGGAAACCCTGAGGCTGGACGGCCCCTTCACGATTCTCGCTCCCAACGATGCGGCGTTCCACATGATGCCGGAGAGCGACCTCGACGAGCTTGTCCAGCCGGAGAACCGGGACCGCTTGGTCCAACTGCTGTCTTATCACATCGTCCCGGGATCCATCCCGCTCCAATCGGTCTCCACCGGGGAATATGTCACGCTCCAAGGCAGCCGTCTGGTGCTGAACCGGGATGGCGACACGGTGTGGGTGAACCGTGCGGAAATCGTCAAACGGGATATCGACGGAGGGGGCCAGGGCCTCATCCACACGATCAACATGGTGCTCGAGCCCGACCACCACTGAACAGCCGTGCATTTTTCACGGCGGAGGACCCGGCTCCGGGACATCCCGCAATGCGCGCCCCGGGCCGGGCCGTCCTGCCATACCTCCAACTTGCTCTGTTTCAGGCTTCGGCAGTTCGCCACAAGCCGCGGCCCGCAAACTGTTGTTTATCCCTGCAAACACCCCAGTCCCATGACCGCCACCTTCGACCAATGCATCGATGTCTCGAACAGCCTCCTGCGCGGTGAACTCTCCGCCGTGGAGACTTACACCCAGGCTTTGGGAAAATTCTACCGCGAGCCCGAGCGTTCGATCCTCGAATCGATCCGCAGCGATCATCAGGACAGCGTCGGACGCCTGAGGATGCATATCGACGACCTGGGCGTGCAGCCGGATGAAAACTCCGGCGTGTGGGGCCAATTCGCGAAAGCGGTGGAGGGAGTCGCAAAGGTCTTCGGCAGGACCCCGGCACTGCTGGCCCTCGAAGCCGGCGAGCTCTCGGGCGTGGACGACTATCTGGTGGCGCTGGATGATCCGGACATGATGGACGAGATCAAGGAGGAGATCCGGGAGGTGCTGATCCCCCGGCTGGAAGCTCATCTCGAGTTATTGAGAAGACTGCGGGCACGATAAGCCCGCCCTTGCGAAGAATAATGCCGGCCCGCTTACAACCGATGTTCGGGGTGGCAGGGCTGCCGTGCGGCGCGATACGGTGCGGAGCCGCGCCCCCCCTGCGGGGTCAGGTGCAGCCCCGGAGGAGGAAGAGAATCAGCAGTACGGGAATCGGCACTCCCAGCAACCACAGGAGGATCCAGCCGATCTTCCCGCTTTCGCAGGGCACTTTGGGGAACCTTTTGGGATTTTTCATACGACTGGTTTTTCGCATGGGGCATGCCACGCAGGGCAAGGGGCGGGAAGACCGCTTGGGAAAGGGAAAGAAGCACAAGATGCCCGATGCTCCGGACCGCCACCGCAGACGCGTCCCCTTGCGTTTGGCACGAACGCGGTGCATTCTGTTAGCGCCCTGCCAGAATCCCGAACCGAACTCCCACCATGAAAATATCGCTCATCGTCCTCGCCGCCGCGCTCGCCGGCCTCTCCTACTTCGAACTGCGGGCGCAGAATCCTGCTCCTCCCGCAGGGACCACCTTGGCCTATCCTTACAATCAGGAGTGCATCGTCACGGTTGATCCGCGGGCCGAGCGCATGGACCTGACGCCGACCCAGGCGAGCCCTTCGGGCTTCCAGGCCGACGGGACGCTCCGGGGTCAATTGATCTACATGTCCGACGAGTGGTGCGTGCTCAAGGACGGCTCCTTCGAGAACTGGGTGCCGCGCGACAAGGTGCTCTGCATGCGCGCGTCGAAATGAAGGGCCTCGATGGTGATACGACAGCCATCGTAGAACGCCGGGAAGAGCCCCGCGCTATTGCGGCTTGCATGCCGGGGCTCCCGGCCCGTGCAGAATGCCAAACCGGCGGCTCCCTCCCGATGCCGCGGTAAAGCCCTATGGTCCTGAGGGTCAGCCCCCTTCCCGTCCGCCCGCTCGCTGGTGCCGGGCGTGCTAGGAAAAACGCGATCATGAACACGTTCGCGAATGCCACGTTCAACATCGAGTCGTGGGACGAAAAGCCCGTCCACGAAAAGAAGGGCCTGCCGAAGATGACCCGCGTGACCGCGGTAGTCACCTACCGCGGCGACATCGAAGGCGAGGGAAAGGTCGAATACCTGATGACTTACCGTGCCGACGGCTCCGCGGTCTTCCTGGGTATGGAGCGGATCGAGGGCGGCTTGGCCGGCTACCGCGGCAGCTTCGTGCTCCAGCATGCCGGCAGTTTCGAATCCGGAACCGCGAAGTCCACCTTCAGCGTGGTTCCCGGCTCGGGCACGGGCAAGCTCGCCGGCCTGCGCGGGCAGGGCGAGTATGCCGCCACCGGCTGCGAGACGCCGCTCACGCTCCAATACGACATCGACGGCATGGAAGAGGACCGCGAAACCGTGCTGGCTGCACCCGCTCCCGTCCCCACGGGAGTGTGAAGCCTTGCCCCGGCGGGCCCTACCACTCACAACCTGGAGCAGGATGAACCTGATCGCCCCCGGGGTCTGGACCTTGCGCTATCCGCTGCCGGTGCTCGGCACCGCTCACGGCCGGACCGTGACGGTGATCCGGCTGGCTTCCGGGAAGCTGGTCATTCACTCGATGGCACCCTTCACGGCGGACGATATCGGCCGGATCCGCAGCCTCGGCGAACCGGCCTGGCTGCTCGAGTCGATGCTGCTCCACGACACCTATGCGGCCGAAGGGCACCGTGCTTTTCCGGACTTGCCGTTTCTCGCCCCCCCCGGCTTTTCGGAGGCGGCGGGCTTTCCGGTGCAAGACCTTCTCCCCCCACCCGCCGAATGGTCGGACGAGATCCGGGTGATCCGGCTCGACGGCGCGCCCAGGCTTGAAGAGCACCTGGTCCTGCACCTCCCATCCCGCACACTGATTCTCGCGGATCTCGTCTTCAACTTTCCCGCCGACGAACGCGGCTGGGACCGCTTCTTCCATCGCCATGTCGCGGGATTCCGGCGCTATCCCGGGATGAGCAGGATCTTCAAATGGTGCATCAAGGACCGGGATGCCTTCCAGGCGTCCCTGCGGGAAGTGCTGGCCTGCGAGTTCGACCGCATCATCCCCGGTCACGGCAACTTGATCGAGCGGAACGGAAAGGCCCTGCTCGAACGGGCCATGCAGGACGCCGGCCTGCTCTGACGAGTTGCAATCCGCACCCCAAGGTCGGCAGGGATATGCAGATTGCATTTTGCGACGCGCGGAGAAGCGTGCAACATCAGGCTCGGGAGGACCGGCACTGCTTCTGCGAAACAAGTTGCTACCCATGCCCTCCGGAGCCTCCCGCCACCCTTCCCTGCCGCCCGCCACGCGCCGTCGCTCGGCGGCGGAGGCGCTCTCCGGCATCCATGCGGTCGCCCTCACCTCGGCGATCATCGCCGGGCTCTATTTCGGGAAGGAGTTTCTCATTCCCCTCTCCCTGGCGGCGCTGATCACCTTCCTTCTCTCTCCTTTCGTCACGCGGATCGAGCGGTGGTTCGGCAAGGTGGGGGCCGTGGTCGCGGTCATGATGCTGATCGTCGGGGTCACCCTCGGAACGGGATGGACCCTGGGCAACCAGGCAATGGACCTCGCCAACCGCTTGCCCGCCTACAAGGAGAACATCCGCGCCAAGTTGCAAAGCGTGCAGCTTCCCCCCGGGGGGACTTTCGACAGGGTCTCCGAAACCGTGGAAGACCTGAAAAAGGATCTCCCCGGAGCCAACGTCAGCCCGGACGAGAAGGGCAAGGGCAGCAAGACCGACCCGATGGCCGTGGAGGTGATCTCCACACCCGACTCGTCGGTCCTGGACGACGTGAGCTCGATCCTCGCACCGGTGCTCGGGCCGCTTGGAACGGCAGGCCTGGTCCTGTTGCTCGCGACCTTCATGCTTCTCAAACGCGATGATCTCCAGGCC
>CAMLOZ010000373.1 GCA_946481625.1 uncultured Haloferula sp.
TTCAGGATCGCGACGATCCGCTCGGTTGTCTCCGCGCTCACGCGGCCGTGGCGGAAGACATCGCGCGCGAGCGGGGCGGGCTGCTCCAGGAAATCGACCGCCCGGTGGGTGCCGTTAGGAAGCACCTCCGCGACCAGTAGCGAAACCGAACTGGCACCGACGTGGATCGCGGTTACGAGCGACCCGGCGGCGTCGGCGAGCGGTGCGGAAGACATCGGCAAAAGGACAGCGCGGGCGGACCCGGCTTTCAATGACGAATGTGTGACGGTCGAAGAAGCCGGGACTCCATGCTTGCATGCCCGCCACCGGCGGATGACCATGCGCCCCGATGAAAATCGGCGAGGTCATCAAGCGATACCGGGTGAAACCCGGGGAAAAGTTGGACCTCGCGGCCTATGACCCCGGGGATTGCTCGCTCTTCACCGACGGCGGGAAAGCCGAGTCGCAAGCGGTCTTCGACGAACTGCGGGACGAGCTTCAGGCCCTCCAGAAGGTCCTCTACGCGCAGAGCAAGCACCGCATCCTGATCGTCCTCCAGGCGATGGACACCGGTGGCAAGGACGGCTGTGTGAAACATGTTTTCTCGCGCGTCGATCCACAGGGCATCCATGTGAAGGCGTTCAAGAAGCCGAGCGAGGAAGAGCTCGCGCACGACTTCCTCTGGCGTGTCCATCCCCACGTTCCCGGCAACGGGCAGATCGTGATCTTCAACCGCAGCCACTACGAGGATATCCTCGCCGTGCGGGTGAAGAAGCTCTTCGGCGACGAGGTGTGGAAGCGCCGCTACCGGCACGTCATCGAGTTCGAGCGCATGCTCGCCGAGGAGGGCACGACCATCATCAAGATGTTCCTGCACATCTCGAAGGACGAGCAGAAGCGCCGCCTCGATTCCCGCCTTGCGAACCCCGCGAAGCACTGGAAGTTCAATCCGGACGATCTTTCCGACCGTGCGCGCTGGAGCGAGTTCCAGAAGGCCTACGAGGATCTCATCGAGAAGACCAGTACCGAGCAGGCTCCCTGGTTCATCATCCCGGGCGACCGCAAGTGGTACCGCAACCTGCTGGTGGCCCGCATCATGGTGGATACCCTGCGCGGCCTGAAGATGGATTTCCCGAAGCCGGGCTGGGATCCCGCTTCGGTCACCATCGTGTGAGACGGATGAAGCGCCCTTTTCTGTTAGCCTGCATGCTTCTTCCGGCCGGACTCTCCGGTTGCGGCGGGTCGGGGCCGGGAAAGAAAGAGCCGGAGCAACTGGATCCCTACCGCTCGGTCATGTCCGAGCGGATCAATGAAGTCATCTACTCGGGCAAGCGTCCCGCGAAGGTGATGGCGGAACTGGCGCTTCTCGGCGTGACCCCCGGCAAGAAGTTCGGCGACTTCAAGGAGGAGAGCAAGATCGACGACTGGTTCGCACCCACGGGCGAAGAAGCCGGCCCGGTCCGCTACACCTCCTTCACCTGCGGCCTCTCCCCCGTGGTTGACGGCAGCGGCAAGATGATCCGCTTCTACCGGAACCGGAAACTGATCGACGGGGAGATGCAGCCGGAGATGTTCCTCGGCCCGGGAGAAGAGTAAGAAAGTGGAGGTCAGGTCCGCGGGGAAGTATGCCCACATGCCCCTGGATTCACCGCGCCAACCCAAATCCGCTTTTTCATAATCCCACGGGCACGCGGTTTTTTCGCGAATCTCTCAAGATTTCGAAATTTGTAATGATCTGGTTATAAGATACATGCGGGTTTACTATGGATACGCATAGGTATCCATCCTCCCCATGATTGGCTAAGGACTCAGCATCCGCCGGAAAGTCCCGGGCGGTTGAGCCCATGAAACTCCAGACTTACGACACGTACTACCCAGACGCATCGGTTCCGGATTGCTTGGACACCACCGTGACTGGCGAGGAGGAGGTCCTGTCCCCGCTCGCGGATGAGGGGAACTTCCCGGGAATCTCGAAAGTGATCCGCACCATCCGGGAAGAGTACTCACGCCCCCTCACGGTCACCACGCTGGCCCGCGAGTGCGGCATGTCCGTCCGCTCGCTTCACCGCGCCTACCGCGCCGTCACCGGAAACACGGTGGGCCGCGACTTGCTGAACCGCCGCATCGAGGCCGCCGCCGACATGCTCCGCGAAGACGATATCAAACTGGAACCCGTCGCCATGGAAACCGGACTCCGGAACGCCAAAAACCTCTGTCGCCTTTTCAAAGAACACTTCGGGCTCACGCCGGGCCAGTGGAAGGAATCCTTCCACCGCTCCTGCGCTCGCAGCGCTTGATCCGATTCTTCATCGCAAACCCAAACATGAAGAATCATCAAGCGACTGGAGAGCATCATTTTCCGTGCCCGGCCATCGGGGTAGGAGCGGGCGCCGCGCGGTCGGGTTTTCCGCGCGGTGCCCGGCTCCATGCCCGCGGATTTGCCTTGGTCATCACGCTCTCCCTCATGGTGCTGATCACCTTGCTGGCGGTCAGCCTGCTCGCCCTCTCCACCGTTTCGCTACGCGCCGGGAGCCGGGACGATGCGGCCGCCCGGGCGCGGGCGAACGCCCGCATGGCCCTCATGCTCGCCCTGGGACATCTCCAGCGGCAGGCCGGGCTCGACACCCGGGTCACCGCCCGCGCGGATATCCTCGACGACAGCAATCCTCCCGTGCTCGGCGTGTGGAAGAGCTGGGAAGGCAGTGACCACGATTCGCAGGGCCGGCCGATCTCGCCGGGAAACTATGAATCCGCCAAGGAGGACCGCTTCCTGTCATGGATGGTCTCCGGCGATCACGAGACGATCCCCGAGACCGGCGAGCGGAAAGGCACCGTGCCGCTCGTGGGATCCCGATCGGTCGGTACCGGAGCGGGCCGCTCCGATCTCGAGATCCACCTTGAGCCGACCGAGATCGACGAAGGCTTGAACGACGGTGCCATCGCGTGGTGGATCGGCGGTGAAAACCAGAAGGCCCGCCTGCCCAAGCCCTACAAGCCTGAGGACAACCACGCGGCGCGCTGGTCGATCCTCGCGAAGTCGCACTCGGTCGCCGACCCCGAGATCTTCCGCATGCAGGACCTCATCAACGATCCTCTTCCCGCGGAGAAAGCGTTCACGCACCAGCTCGGGGACTTCGTCGGCGAGAAGCAGGACCTCGCGGTCTCGAAAGAGTTCTTCCACGATCTCTCCGCCACCTCGGTCGGTCTCCTCACGAACACCGCCACGGGCGGCTGGCGCAAGGACATGTCTCTCCTGACGGAGTTCTGGACCTCGATCCCGAGCTCGAACCTGCCCTTCTTCCGAGGCACCACGCAGAAGGACATCCTGTTCACCAAGCCGACCGCCGCCAGTGCCTACCCCGCGAAGTCGATGCTTTACCCGTGGTCCGCCTACCGCGGTTCGAACCACATCCCGATCTATCGCCACGGCGCGGTCAGCAGTTGGGAAAACCTCAAGGACTGGGCCACTGCATACAAGCGGATGACCTCGACCTCGAGCGGCCGCAATCGCATCCCTCATGCCTCGCAAGCCATCGATGGCGATGCGTTCAATTTCATCCATCGCGTGCGGATTCTGCCGGTGGTCGCGCGGGTCCAGTGGGTGTTCTCCCACTATGCCGGCCCGGCGGCGGCCTCGAATCCCCCGCCACCCAGCGGCTACGTCGAGCCGCGGCTTCTCCTCACGCCGGTGATCACGATGTGGAATCCCTACAGCGTGGAGATTACCTCTCCGGCCATGAACTTCAGCCTGGCGAGGCCGATTCCGGCGGCCCTCCGCTACACCATCAACGGCAACCAGAACCCGGTTTACAACAGCGTCCTCGCCGGCTCGACGAACAACCTGCCCGCGATGTCCCAGAACTCCGCCATCAGCTATGAGATCGCCGCTCCGGGCAGTTTCAAGCCGGGCGAGACCCGGGTTTTCAGCCCGGCGTCGAATTCCTATCGGGATGGCTACGCCGCAGGCGGCGCCGCGCTGCAGCTTCAGGCCGGTTATCGGGGGACGAAGGGCGGGCACTACTTCCCCCTGGTGGATCTTGCCGGCAAGCGGATCGCGGTGGCCCCCGGCTCTTCGATCAAGGCGGACGCGAAATTCGACACGACCTACCTCGATATCGCGACCGGCGTGGGCATCTACCTCGACATGAAGCCCGTCGGCGCTTCCAACATTCATCTGGCTTACCGCATGACCTACACGCCGGCGATGGCGTCCGCGGTCTATCCTCCCTTGCCGAATCTCGCCTCGGCCTCGCTGAGCGGGGCCGCCTCCAATCCGGTGCCCTTCCTCTCCACCATGTTCGGCGCGCGCATGGCGAGCCGCACCCACATCCCCGCGAAGGGATTCGTCCAGTCCAGCCCGCTGGTGAACTACACCGCCATGGGTAACAAGGACACCGTCGAGGTGACGATCGGCAGGCACTACCTCGGGACACGGCATCCGGTGAACTCGCCCTTCGACTACAGCTTCGTCGAGCACTCGGCGGGCGGCGACAGCTAC
>CAMLOZ010000374.1 GCA_946481625.1 uncultured Haloferula sp.
TCCGCCACGGTGGAGCCGGGATCGGAAAGCAGGACCATGTCCCCTTCCCTTCCCGCCTGCATGACGGGGAGGCTGGCCAAAAGCGGGGCCCCGGCGGCACGGGCCGCGGCCGCGGAATCCCTGACCCGCCCGTCCCCGACCTCCAGTCCCGCCATCAGGACAAGACCGCCGAGCATGCCGGCAAAGGCCGCCACGGGGAAAAGCACCATTTTCGCCGGCTTCGACGCCTTCTCCGGCACAAAGGGCGGCTCCGCCCAGGTAATGGCGGAGGCGGCCAGCGCTCCCGCGAGATTCGATTCCCTCAGGCGTTTGTCCACCGAGGCGTGGAGTTCGCGGGCGGCCTCCGCCTCGCGCTTCAGGCTGTCGAAGCGGGCGCGGATCCCTTCGACACCCACCGCCACGGTGCGGGCCTGCTCCACTTCGCTCTGGAGCTTCGCCTCGTTCTCCATCGCCACGTGATAACTCTTCTCGAGCGCTTCCCCGGCCGAGCGAGCCGTTTCGGCGAGGTTGCCCTTCAGATTCGCGACCTCCTGCGCGACCTCCTTGTAAACGGGGTGCTTGTGGAGATAGCGCTCCTTTACCCGGCTGAACTCCAGTTCCTTCGCCTGTAGCGCCCGCACCTGCGCGAGCACTTCGTCCGCATGCACGCTACGGCCGATCCCGGCCAGCGCGTCCCGGTCCTCCGGATCGAACTTCTTGAAAGCCTCGTATTCCGCCTCAAGCCTCAGCCGCTCGGACTTGGCTTGGGAAAGCTGGGTATTGAGATTGCCGAGCTGGTCGCGGACCGGACCGGAACCCTCGCGTTCGTCGAGCCCCGGGACCGGATGCTCCTCGCGGAAATGCTGTAGGCTCGCCTCCGCATTCATCATCTGTTCCCGCAGTTTCAACTCCTCCTTGGCGAGGCCCTCCCCCATCTCGCGGGTGACGGTCTCGCGGCGTTCCTTGATCCAGAGCTGGTACTCCGCCACCAGGGACTCCACCAGGCGCTTTGCCCGTGCCGGGTCCGTGTCCTCCACGCTGATCAGCACCACACGGGTGCCGCGCTTCAGCTCGACCCGCACCCGCTTGGCCAGCAGTCCCACGACGCCTTGCTCGGTCGTCCCGGCAGGCGCGAAATCGGTGGCGGTGAGGAGTCCGTTGGCCTTCGCGACCCGCAGCAGCACGCCGGTGGAGGCCATGTTCCCCTCGATCGTGCGAAGCTGCTCGAGATCCTTGGTATCCTGTTGCGTCAGGCCCTCGATCCGCAGCGGGTCCGGAGCGTGGCTGCTGACTTCCACCGAGCCGGTGGAAACGTAGATCTTCGGCGCGCTCTTCACATAGAGCCACATCGCCGCCACGGCGAGCGCCATGCCGAGAAGGACCAGCCAGCCGCGGCGCAGGATCACGCCGAGCAGACGGCCGGCCTCCACCTTGGGCAGGTAGAGGGTGGGCTGGACGGTCGCCAGCTCCGTGCGGGGCGGCGAGTTCGTCAGAAGATGTTCCGGTTTGCGGGGGGCGGCCATGGGGAAGGTTGGGGGGAATCAGAACAGACTTTCGGGAATGGTCAGCACATCGCCGTCGCGCAGGGGGATGTCCGCGGCCTTGCCGGAAGTGATGTCCTTCAGGTTGAGGGTGGTCACCTGAGCCTTGCCGCCGGAATTACGCTTTAGCGTGATTTTCTTCGTATTAGCGATGCGTGTGGCACCGCCGGCCATGCCGATCGCTTCCACGACGGTGAGCTGGCGGTTGGCGGGAAGCTCGAAGACCCCGGCGTTCTGGACTTGGCCGAGCACGGTGATGCTACGGCGGACGCGGGCCTCGATGGTCACGCTGACCTGAGGATTCACGAGATAGCCGTCCTTGAGCCTCGCGGTGATCGCGGCGGCAGCCTGGTCGGTGGTCAGCCCGGCCATCTTGACCGCGCCGATCAGAGGCATCGAGATCGTGCCATCGGGGGAAAGCTGCCCCATGGTCGTCAGCTCTTCCTCGCGGAAGACCCGGATTTCAACGGTATCCATGCGGCTGATGGTCCCGGAGGCCCGGCCGCCGGCGGGAGTTTGGCCGGGAGCAACGCTGGTCAGGGCCGCAAGCGCGCCGACCATGGCGGCGATGATGAGGAAGAGCTTCACGTTCATGGCGGGGGACGGTGATATCAAAAGCGGTAGCCCATTTCCACTCCGGCGGAGTGGCTGGTGTGGCCGAGTCCGGCCTGATTCGAATCGTTCTCTGAATAGCGGTAGAAGAGGCCCATGCTGAAATCGTCGGTCACGCGGTATTCCAGCGCGGGGCGGAGGAAGTGGATGCGGTCCTCGCGCCCGGCAGCGCCTGTGCCGGAGACGACCGAGTAGTCGGCGTGTTCCACACCGCCCTCGATCCGACCGGTCCAGTTCCCGCCCAGCCGCTGGGAAATCCCGAGCGCGGCACCGGTCTGGGTGTAATTTTGTCCGGGCAGATAGGCGGAGGCTTGCTCGCGGCGGTAGCCGGTCAGGTAAACTTCGGTGCCTTCCTTCGGCCTCCAGCCGATCCGGCCTTCCACGACCGGTGTCGTGTCCGAGCCGTTGTCGAAGGTCCGGTGTTCCCCCCCGATTTCGAGATCGACGGCGATCTTCTCGCGCGGAGTCCACTCGATCCTGCCGGTCACCCGGTGAACGGTTTGCTCGCCCGCCCCGTCCACCTCGAAGCGACCGGCCTTGTACATCATTCCCAGCCGGGTCTTCGGCGAGTAGGCATACTTGAGCGCGAGTTCGCCATAGGTCAGGCTGGAATCGGCATAGGCGGAGGAATCGTAGGAAACCGACTCGTGGCCGCCGGCTACCTCCAGGGTGACCTTCTCGCGGATCGCCCAGGCAAGCCGGACTTCATTGGAAAACTCCGAACGGTCGGTCAGGGTCCCGGTATCCGCGGTGGCATCGCCCAACTGGCGTGCGGCCCCCTTCCAGGAGATCGCGGTCTTCTTGCCCCGCCAGCCGATATCCCATTCGGCCACCTGGTCGAAGCGATCGTTGCTGTCGTGGTCGGCATAGGCCACGGCGGTCGGCCGGTAGGCGACGCTGAGGTAGCCGCCCTCGCCGGTCAGCTTGTCGCCGCGGCGATACGTGATGGCCGGTGAGACCCGCATCACCAGATCCGCTTCCTTCCGCGTGGCACTCAGATAGATATTGTCGTCGTAGGCGGCGGAGAGAACCACGCCGATCTCCAGCTCCTCGTCGCGCACTTCACCGGCCTGGGGGTCGAAGGGAGAACGACCCCGGGGCACGATCCGGCTGTCCACCTCCCCGTCCAAGCGGCCGGGAATCGCGGGCAGCACCTCCTCTCCCGACGCGGGGACCAAGGGGGCCGCCGACAGGGCGGCAAGCATCCATGGCACCACCCGGGGGGCACGTGGCATTCGGTGGGTCATTCTGGAAACAGCACGGGGATCTTAAAATTTTACCTAGCAACCAACAAGGAATTTTTGGAATCCGGAGACTTACGGAATCGCGTAATGCCCGATTTTGCGATTCATGATAAAAGAGCAACCGAAGCACTTAACTGGATTCATCGGGATTTCTGCAAGCCTCGAACTCGAACCGCCCCTTGCCGCCCGGTCCATCCCGCTCTTGTTTCGGAATCAAAGTTTTACTAATTCCATCTCAATCCCCCAGTCGCCCCCGCTGCATGACCGCCGCCCCCCAGCCGCAGGAAGCCCTCCTGCTCGACGGACTGCTCGCCCCTTTCGAGGCCCGCGCCGCTCTCAGCCCGGATGCCACCGCCGTCATCGCCGGAACCCGGTCGCTGAGCTACGGTGAGCTCGAGGCCCGCGCGAACGACCTCGCCCGCCGGCTTCAGGATCTCGGCGCGCGCCCGGGGTGGTACATCGGCATCGGGCTCGACCGCTCGGTCGATCTGATGGTCGCTCTCCTCGCGGTGGTGAAGTCCGGCGCAGCCTACGTGCCGCTCGATCCGGCCTACCCGCAGACCCGGCTCGATCATATGATCGACTCCGCCGGGCTGCAGATCGTCCTCACGCGCGAGGATCTCGCGTCGCGCTTCTCCGCGCCGCTGGTGGTCACCGTTTCCGCAGCGGTCGTGTCCGATCCTTCCCCGGTGACAAGCCATGCCACGCCGGACGACCCGCTCTACGCGATCTTCACCTCCGGCTCCACCGGCCAGCCGAAGGCGGCCTCGGTCTATCGCCGGGGTTTCGCGAACCTGCTCGAATGGTATGCGGGCGAGCTGGCCCTCGGCCCCGCCGACCGCGCGCTGGTGATCAGCTCGCCCAGCTTCGACCTGACCCAGAAGAATTTCTTCACGCCCCTCCTCACGGGCGGGGCGCTGGTGCTCGACGATTGCGGGACCTACGACATCTCCCGCATCACCGGCTTGATCCGCGAGCACGGCATCA
Organism: uncultured Haloferula sp.; assembly: GCA_946481625.1. The sequence continues at coordinate 4,364 of CAMLOZ010000374.1, forward strand.
CGCTGGTGAACTGCACTCCGAGCGCCTTTTATCCCTTGGTGGACGCCGATGCGCCGGCGCTCGCTTCGCTGCGCTTCGCGGTGCTCGGCGGCGAACCGATCGCGATCCCCC
>CAMLOZ010000375.1 GCA_946481625.1 uncultured Haloferula sp.
AAGGCCCAGCTTCTCCACAACGGGCACGAGCGGGATGTGGCGATCTTCTCGATCCTCGACGACGAATGGCCCGCGCGGAAGGCGTGGTTTGGAGAAAGGTTAGCGGGATCTTGATTTGCTTATGAAACCTCCCGTGCCCGTGTTACGCATTTTCGATGAAGCGAAGGCGAAGGAATTCTACGTCGGCTTCCTGGGGTTCGCCGTTGATTGGGAACATCGTTTCGAAGATGGCGCGCCGCTCTACCTGCAGGTATCCCGCGGTGCTTGTGTCTTGCATCTCTCCGAGCATTTCGGCGATGCGACGCCGGGTGCGGGTTTGCGGATCGAGGTGTCCGGACTCGGGGCCTATCTCGATGGATTGAGGGCGGCGAATTACCGTCATTGCCGTCCGGGCGAGGCGCGGTTGCAGCCATGGGGGCTGCGCGAGATCACCCTTGCCGATCCATTCGGGAACCGGATCACGCTGTATGAAGAAGGGGGTGAGGGAGAGAAGGTTGATGCGGGACCGGTCTAACCAGAGATTGCAGAACCCTCCCGGATCGGTCATTCTACCGAGGCTGTGAAAAACCCTCCCTGCATGCCTCTGGCGAAAGGGCCGCGCTTCCGGTCGGCGATGCTTCGCGGGAGTTTCGTCCTCGCTCAGCTTCTTTTCGTGCCGGTGGCCGGCGCTCAAGCGCCTCCCCCCGCTCCTGCTGCAAAGGCGATCGGGGCCATTGTCGATTTCAAGGATGGCCACCCGGGGGATGGAGCCATGTCGGTGGAATACAGTTACGGTGCCGACTCGCGCCTGATCCTCGTGGTCCGGGGAGTGGAGATGAACGGGGCCGCGCACTTGAATCCCGGCAAGTCCGTCGGCGGAGATCTCGCGGTGAGGGGCAACCAGATCCAGATCGTCCCGGAGGAAATCTACGGGGAGAGGGGCCCGATGGAGACCACGAGCATCTACACCGTGCGCTACCTGGTTCCGAATGTGGCGCCGGGGATTTACCGTTTGCTCCATGATGACTCGAAGGTGGAAGGCGGGGACCGGATCATCGACATCACACTCGATCTGAGAAAGCCGGTGAAGAAGACCCTCGTGATCAAGGGCAAGCAGGTGCCCGTGGCTCCGGCGGTGCCCGCGGACCCGGCTCCGGTGATACCGGGGGAGATCTTGATACCGGGAGAAATCTGAAACCGGCGGGCCTTCCGCGGCGGATGAGGGGACGGCGGGTTTTCCGCCGCCATTCACCCGGATCGCGTTTCCCGCGGCTGGAGCGATTTCCCCTGAATAACGCGCAGACCGCGGCGTCCTACAAACGCAGGGCTTTCGCTCCGCCCCTCGAAACGCTATCCATAAGCTGCCATGAAAGCCGTGTTGGTCTCGACCTTGTTACTCGCTTTTCTCCTCCCCGCCGGAGCGCAATCGAAGCGGCCCGAACGCCGCACTTTGATCGACCGCGACCCGGACGTGGTTCATCTGGCCGAGCACGTGAAGGCTCCGATCGAGCTGCGGGTCATCAAGGAGGCGACCGTGTTCTCCGATAAGAACGGCAAGACCAAGCTCGGCGTCCTCGTGCCCGACCAGACGGTGACCTTGGAGGCCATGACCGCGAAGGCCTACCGCGTGCGCGGGAAGGGAGAGCGGCACGGCATCGCCGGCTGGGTGGGCCCGGGCGCCTTCGCCTCGAAGGACCCGGACTTCGTCGAGAACCTCAAGAAGCTGCACCAGCGCCAGCTCGAAGTGCAGAAGCTCATCGACGAGAAGCAGCTTGCGATCGGGATGACCACGGAGGAGGTGGAGAAATCCCGCGGTGCGCCCGTGAAGACACAGGTCAAGAAGACCGGCAAGGGCCAGACCGGGCGCTGGGAGTATGTCGATTACGAGCAGGTTTCGCACTTCCACTATGTCCGCGATCCGATTTCCGGGCAGGTCTTCCGCCAGCTTTCCCACGTCACGCAGGAGGAGAAGAGCAAGACGGTGGTGGAGTTCGAGAACGGCGTGGTCACGGCCTTGGAAGAAAGCGAGCAACGGAGCGGCGCGCCGGTGAAGATCATCGTGCCGCCCCTTGTGTTCGTCTGGTGACGGCGATTGCCAGGGACCGCCGGCCCGTGGAAGCATGAGGGATCGAGCAAGCGATCCATATCACCGGAATGGGCTTGGCGGGCTGTTGCCTTGCCTGGCAGCGGCACTTCCGCGGAGAGGACTTCACCTGGAGCGACGATGACCGGAAAGGCGCATCGTCGCGGGTGGCGGCGGGGCTGGTCAACCCGGTGACGGGACAGAACTTCAGCCCGAGCTGGCGGCTCGCGGAGTTTCTTCCCGAAGCGGTGGATTTCTACCGCCGGGTGGAGGACCTGTCAGGCACGCGGCTATGGTTCCCGCTGCCGGTGTGGCGGATGATCGGCGAGAAGGAGTGGCCGAAGATCTCGGGGAAGCTGGCGGCCGCGGAGGCGTGGATCGAGAGCGTGGAAGAAGAAGTGCCCGGATGGTGCGCCGCGGTGAGATTGAGAGGTGGAGGGCGTGTGGCGACGCGGGAGTTCTGCGAGGCGACCCGTGCCTGTTTCGGTGCGCTGCGGCAACCGCTCCGGACGGGGCGGACGGAGGTGTTGTGCGAAGGGGCGGCGGGCTTGATCGCGGGGCGCTTGGGATCGCACCGTTGCGCGAAGGGGGAGATTCTGACGGTCCGGGCCGGCTGGCCGGAGGACCGCATCCTGATCGGTGGCGGCGGTTGGCTGGTGCCGGTGGGGCAGGGGACTTTCAAGGCGGGCTCGACCTACGTGTGGGAGCCGCTGGATGGCAGGCCGACGGCGGAAGGGAGGACGAGGATCGAGCAAATCCTGGGTCTTCTGGGAGGCGAGGACTTCGAGGTGATCGCCCACGATGCGGGGATCCGGCCGATCGTGCGCAAGAGCCAGCCGGTGATCGGATTGTTGGAGGACGGGCGCGTTGTGTTCAACGGGCTCGGGTCGAAGGGCTCGCTTTACGCGCCGGGGGTGGCGAGGAGATTGGAGGACTGGCTGGAGGGCCGGGGAGGAATCGAGGGCGACTTGGATGTGGCGGGGTTGAAGAGGATATGAACATGCCCCCGGTCCGGGGTGGACCGAGGGCATGTGGGGATTCGTTTGCCGGGGGGGACGCTGGTAGTCGCAACTTGGGAAAGTTGCGCTACTTCGCCTGGCGCGCGCTGGCCTTCAGGCGCAGGGCGTTGAGGGCGATGAAGCCGGTGGCATCGTCCTGGTTGTAGGCGGCTTCCTGACCGCCTTCCATGGTGGCGACCGCTTCCGAGTAGAGGCTGTGCGGGCTCTTGCGGCCGGCATTCATCACGTTGCCATTGTAGAGCTTCACGCGGACCTCGCCGGATACGGTCTGCTGCGTGTGCGTGACGAGCGCCTGGATCGCCTCGCGCTCGGGGGCGAACCAGAAGCCGTTGTAAACGAGCTGAGCGTACTTCGGGATCAGGCCGTCGCGGATGAACATGGCCTCGCGGTCCACGGTCAGCGCTTCGAGGTCGCGGTGGGCGGCCAGCAGGATCGTGCCGCCGGGGGTCTCATAGACGCCGCGGGACTTCATGCCGACGAAGCGGTTTTCCACGATGTCCACCCGGCCCACGCCGTTGCGGCCGCCGAGCAGGTTCAGCACGCGCATGATGCCGTAGGGAGTGAAGAGAGCGTAGCCGTCCTTCTGTCCCGTGGACTTCACGTCGCCGAGTTCGGCCACGATCGCATCGAGGTTGTCGTGCTTCAGGCCGATGGCGTTGCCCTTGTCGAAAAGGATCTCCACGTACTCGGGCGTGTCCGGTGCATCTTCCGGAGCGACGGAGAGCACGTACATCTCGCGGTCCGCGGGAGTGGTGGCGTCATACCACGGGTCTTCCAGCATCCCCGCCTCGAAGGAGATGTGAAGGAGGTTGCGGTCCATCGAGTAGGGCTTCTTCATGGAAGCCTTGATCGGGATGTTGTGTGCCTCGGCGTAGGCGATCATCTCGCTGCGGCCGGGGAATTGCGCGCGGAAGGAGGCATCCCGCCACGGGGCGATGCACTTCACGTTCGGTGCTAGAGAGGCGGCGGAAAGTTCGAAGCGGACCTGGTCGTTGCCCTTGCCGGTGGCACCGTGGGCGATGGCATCGGCACCTTCGGCCAGCGCGACATCGAGCATGCCCTTCGCGATGCAGGGGCGGGCGATGGAGGTGCCCAGCAGGTAGCGGCCCTCGTAGATCGCGCCCGCCTGGATCATCGGGAAAATGTAGTTCGCGGCGAAATCCTCCTTCAGGTCGCCGATGAAGCACTTCGAGGCGCCGGTGGTCAGGGCCTTCTGCTCGAGGCCGTCGAGTTCGTCGCCCTGGCCGACATCCGCGCAATAGGCGATGATCTCTGCGTTGTACTTCTCCTTGAGCCAGAGAAGCAGCACGGAAGTGTCCAGGCCTCCGGAGTATGCGACGACGATTTTCATGGCGGGCGGGAGGACAGCACGGGTGCGGGGGAGGAGCAAGT
>CAMLOZ010000376.1 GCA_946481625.1 uncultured Haloferula sp.
AGGCGGAGTGCCAGTTGTTAGAGGCGGCTTTCCAGCGGCGGGCGGGGAGGGTGAGGAGGAGCTCGTAGTCTTCGCCATCGCCGAGGGCTTGTTGGAGCGTGCAGCCGGGGGTGATGGGCAGGGCTGCGGGGTCGAGTTCGAAGCTGCAGTGGCTGGCGGCGGCGAGGCGGGGGAGGTCCTTGGCGAGGCCGTCGGAGAGGTCCATCATGGCGCTGGGGCGGAGGTGGCGAACGAGCCAGTCGGCTTCGGCGAGGCGCGGGGTGAAGGCGAGGTGCTTGCCGTTGATGGAGCCGCCGAGCTTGCCGGTGACGGCGATGAGGTCGCCGGGTTTGCCGGTGGAGCGGAGGACGAGGTGCTTGCGTTCGGCGCTGCCTTCGCCGGCGACGGAGATGAGGGCACCGCTCGGAAGGCGGGAGGTTTCGCCGCCGGCGAGGATGCCGCCGTGTTTGGCGAGGCATTTGCGAATGCCGCGGTAGAGGCCGTCCATCCAGGCGACGGGGCGGTCGGGGTTGACGGCGACGGTGACGAGGAGGTGCTCGGGCTTGCCGCCCATGGCGGCGAAGTCGCTGAGGACGCGGGCGATGGCTTTCCAGCCGACTTTTTCCGGAGGGGTGTCGGAGAGGAAGTGGACGCCTTCGACGATGGCGTCGGTTTTGAGGAGGCGGAGCGGGCCGGGGTTTTTCCCGGGGTCGATGACAGCGCAGTCATCGCCGGGGCCGACGGTGAGGGCATCTCCGCCGGGGAAGCCGCGGAGGATGCGGGCGATCAGGGCGTCTTCGCCGAGGTCGCGGAGGAGCTGCTGGTTCTTCGGGGGCACTGGAGGAAATCACTAATCACTAATCTTCCAATCACAAATCGAAGTGCGGCTGCGCCGGGGGAGGGTCGAAGAAGTTGGGACCGGGATGGGTAGGATGGATAGGATGAACGGGCTGGCGTTCTTCCGGGGAGATGCGAGCAGCGGGAAGTACGAAAAGTGCTTCCGCTACGGGGTGGGGGCCGTTTCGAAGACGCCGTAGCGAATGAGGAGCTGGATGGCGACGGTGGCGGCATTGAAGAGGAAGTGGACGGAGATGTTCGCCCAGATGGAGCCGGTGAACTCGTAAACGAGGCAAAGGAGGACGGCCAGGAGGAAGAGGGGGGCGATGGCGGCGATGTTCCCGTGGGCGGCGGCGAAGACGAGGGAGGAGAAGAGGATGCCGCCGAGGGGACCGCAGAAGTGCTTGGCGGCGGGGTAGAGGTAACCGCGGAAGACGACCTCCTCCGCGACGGGGGCGACGATGACCGCGGCGATGGCCATGAGGGCGACGACGAGGGGGTCCTTCGCTTCCTGGAAGAGCTTCACCGCCTCCTGCATCGATTCGATGTCGAAGGTCTGCTCGAGCCACTCGTTCCAGCCGGAGACCTGGAGCAGGAGCATGACGAACCACATGAAGAAAACGACGGCCGGAGCGATGAAGAGGGCGAGCCACCATTGCTTCCAGCGCAGGCCGAGCCACTCCGCCTGGTTGATGCGACGGGTCATGAAGGCACAGGCAATGCCCATGAGCATGACCTGGAAGAACATGGAGACCACCAGGAGATCGGGGCGGAACTTCTCGTCCATGCTCATCTCCGTGCCACCCCCGCCGCCGGAGCCGGTCGTGAGGAGGGCGAAGAGCAGGAAGATCAAGCCGATGAAAAGCAGGTCGATGCGCCGGTAGGGGAAGGTGGGGACGCGGAAATAGCGGAGGATGCCGCCGGAGTCCGCGACCGGAGCGAGCGGTAAGGCGGTGAGGCCCCACGGGGGAGAATAGGGGATGGGCGGAGGCGGCAGGGGGGGAGGGAGCCGGCCGCCGGGGGCGTAGAGCGCGGCATCTTCCGGATCGAGGGTCGGGAGGGCCGGGGGCGGGCTTGCGATCTTGCCTTGGACGGTGCGGACGATGGCGAAGGCGGCGAAGAGGAGCGCGGCGGCAAGGTAGGTGCCCAGAATGACGAGATCCGCCGGGCTCGGGGCCGCGGCTACCGGGGCGACGGCCTCGGGAGCCGTATGGGCAAGGGCGACAAGCAGCATGGGCGGGCGGACTTTGGAGGCGCACGGGGTGCCGCGCGAGCCGGAAATGGCGCGGGGATATTAAGGGTCTCCGTCAGGTTTGCTGATCGGTTGCAAAGCAACCCATCAACCGCAGATGGACGAGAGGCACGCAGATCTTTTTTTAATTAAGTTTTTCTGATTGTCGGAGGTGCTTGCGATTTTTCAAAAAAACCGCAATGCTCCGCGCCATCGAAGCGCGAGCTGCCAAGAATCCCTACCGCCAGATCCTGCGCCGGCGCATCCCGGAGCCGGTCTTGGCGCTGCTGCTGTTCCTGATGGGGGTGTGGCTGTGGGACAATCATTTCGGGGAGGAGATGGGGTACGAGCAGGACGCCTGTCAGATGGCGCTGGTGAAGATCGACCGGGACCTGCGGCTGGCGGAGTCCGGGCGGGACTTCCCGCCGTGGTTGCGGACGGCGGCGGGCATCGGCAGCCTTGAGGAAACGATCCAGATCTCGGTGCAATCCCTGGCCATTCTGGGGACCGAGAATGCGCTGGATGTGGAGGGTGCGTATGCGCTGGCGATCCTCGACGCGCTGCGGCACGGCAATAATCCGGTGCGCGGGCCGTTTTCCGATCCCCGCCTGCCGGGGCCGCCGGATCCGCGGCTCATCATCGCGCGGGTGGCGGACGGGCAGGATTCGTGGTGGGACCGGCAGTATTTGATCGGCTTCGGGAACCAGGGGGCCACCGAGATCGGGTTGAAGCCGCCGACGGCGGAGGAGGATTCGCGGAACCGCGAGCTGGCGTTGCGGGCGGTGGTCTGCCGGTGCGCGGTGTGGGTGTTCGCGTTGGTGGGTGTGTTTTTTGTCCCACGGACGCTCGGGGCCTTTGCGCGGGCGCTGCGTTCGCGGTCGAAAGGGTATGTGGGGCGGATTTCGGCGAATCTCGGGCTGGGGGTGTTCCTCCTGGCTTACCTGGCATCGGTCGGTTTCGAGCGGCTTTTGAGCGCGGTGATTGCCGGGGAATTCACCGACCACGCGATTTATCTGGAGCCGCCGGTGCTGGCGCTGCTGGACGCCGGGACGCGGTTCCTGCCGGCGTTGGTGGCGTTGGGTTTCCTGTACCGGCGGGGCGGGCATGTCGGCAGCCGGCTGGGGTTGTTCGCGAAGCCGGACCTGTTCCTGATTCTGGGGACCTTCACGTTGCTGACGATGATCGACTTCGGGCTGAAGCATGCCTTCTCCGGGCGGATGGATCATGATCCGACCGGGGGCCTAGTGTCGTCGGAGGCCGGCTGGTGGGGTTTGGTCCTCGCCCTGGCCTCGGCGTGCCTAGCGGCACCGGTGGCGGAGGAGATCCTCTACCGCGGGGTGCTTTTCCGCTCGCTGGCGAACGGCATAAGGGTTCCGGCCGCAACCTTGTTCTCGGCGGCGGTGTTTGCGGTGGTGCACTTCTACGAGCCGTACGGGCTGGTGTCGGTGGGGATCTTCGGTGCGGCCTGTGCGCTGTGTTTCGCCGCCAGCGGGAGCCTCGCCACGGCGATCCTGCTGCACATGCTCTACAATTTTGTCATAAAAGTCCCCGAATGGATCGTTTATCATGCGCCGCTGTGAGTTGCAGTCACGGCTTCCACTGGCCAAGCGGGGTGCGGCCCGTTATTTTCTGAATTGCCCAAGATGAGTTCCGAATCGTCCTTCGAAGCCCCCACGTTGGAGGCCCTGTCCGCGTTGTTGCCCGCCTATGATTTCGAGGCGTTCATCGCCCAAGGCGGGATGGGAGCCGTGTACAAGGCGCGGCAGCGCGCGCTGGAGCGCGATGTGGCGATCAAGGTGCTGCCGCGGGAGCTGGGCGACGATCCGGAATTCCGGCAGTCCTTCGAGACGGAGGCGAAGGCGATGGCGCGGCTGAACCATCCGAACCTGATCGGGGTGTACGACTTCGGCGCGATCGACGGCATGCTCTACATCGTGATGGAGTATGTGAACGGCAAGTCGTTGTATCACTCGGCGTACAACCTTGCGGTGGATCCGGAGCAGGCGGCGGCGATCGTGAAGGGGATTTGCGACGGGCTCGCGCACGCGCACGAGAACGGCGTGATCCACCGCGACATCAAGCCGGCGAACATCCTGCTCAACGAGAAGGTGGTGCCGAAGATCGGCGATTTCGGGCTGGCCCGGCCGCATTGGGCGGAGGGTCCGGGCCTGATCATGGGCACGCCCGGCTACACGGCGCCGGAGATCTACGACAATCCGGAGCATTGCGACCGCCGCACGGACATCTTCGCGGTGGGTGTGATCCTCTATGAATTGCTGACCGGCCAGAAGTCGGAGGAGGGGTCGCCGCCGCCATCGACGGTGGTGCGTTGCGACAAGCGGCTGGACGCGATCTGGAAGCAGGCGACGGATCCGAACCCGAACTTCCGTTATGCCACCGTGGACCGGATGGCGCAGGATCTGGA
>CAMLOZ010000377.1 GCA_946481625.1 uncultured Haloferula sp.
GGCAATCTCACGATGACCGGTTCGTCCCTCGTGTGGGCAAGCGGCAACACGCAGGACATCTCAAACCGCGTGATCTCGCTCGACGGCGGTATCGTCACTTTCGACACGAACGGCAACGACGTGACGCTCGCCAATGCCATCGGCAACTTCGGCGCGGCTTCCTTCGTGAAGACGGGACTGGGCAAACTGACCTTGGGCGGAGACGCAACCTTTGCCGAGGCCGTGACTATCTCGAACGGCAGCCTTCAGCTTGGTAGCGGAGGAACCACGGGATCGGTCATCGGAAACATCACCAACAACGGGGAACTGGTCGTGAATCGCTCCGACCTGTTCTCGATGCCCAACGTCATCAGCGGCACGGGTTCGCTGGTGCACGCCGGTTCGGGCACCTTGGAGCTGGTCGCAACAAACACCTTTTCCGGACCCACAACGATCACGAATCCGGCGGCAACGCTCTCGGTATTCAACGGCAGCGCCCTTCAGAACAGCACGCTCGTTTACGACAATGCCGGTGGCACGTTGAGCTTCGACTCGAACGTTGCGGCAACCCTCGGGGCCTTGGAAGGATCCAAGGACCTTGCCCTCACCAACACCTTGACCGGTCCAGTCACCCTGACCGTCGGCGGGAACGGAGCGGGGACGACCTACTCGGGAGTGCTCTCGGGAGACGGCTCGCTAACGAAACTCGGTGCCGGCACGATGATCTTGACCGCCGCGCACACCTATACCGGCGCGACATCCGCAACCGGCGGAGCTTTGGAACTCGACGCCACCGCTTCGATCAACGGCACCGCACTCACGGTGGGGAACAACGGACGCTTCAGCGTCTTCGGCGGCTCGGTCACGATGTCCGCGACCTCGAATGTGACGAACGCAGGCAGCACTACCGCCACCTTCGAGATCTTCGACGGCACCGCCAGTTTCAATGGCGGGTTGAATGCGCTGGGTAACGCGAACAACGGCTACATGATCTATGTCGCGGGCGGCACCATGACCGCCTCGAGCATGAGCATCGGCCGCAGCTCACTGAATTTCTCCACCGAGCCTGCCGCAGGGTCGCTCACGCAGGGTCTCTTCGTGAATGGAGGCGCGCTTGATATCGCCGGGAATCTGGACATGGCCACTTCCGCGACCGCCAACTCGTCCGTCTCCGCCCGCATCGACCTCGGCTCGCTGACGGTCGGCGGAGCGGTAACCGTGGGCCTCAACAACGGCGGCCGCTGGTCGGTCCTCGATGTGAACGGCGGAACCTTCACCAGCACCGATACCGTAGCGGGCGTCCTGCTCGGCGCTCCGACTGCAGGGAACGCGATCATGCACGTCCACGGCGGCACGGCCACGGCCGAGCGGGTACAGTTCGGCCAAGGCGCCCTCACCGGCACCAGCGTGCTGCATGTCGGCGGCGGCGAGATGTTCGTCGGCACCGGCGGTCTCGTGAAGGGCTCAAGCGATCCCGGGTTCGTCGCCACGGTCCGCCTCGATGGCGGCGTGCTTGGCGCGAAGGGAACGTGGACCAGCGATCTCCCGGTCGTAACCGCGAACACCTTCACGCTCCACGCCGCGGATGCCCTTTCCGCACCTTTCGATATCACCTTGAGCGGAGCGGTGACCGGGACCGGTTCGCTGGTGAAGACAGGGGCCGGCACGGTTTCCCTCACCGGCACCTACGCCTACACCGGTTCCACCGAGGTGAGTGCGGGTACCTTGAGCCTTGCAACGGCATCGTTGAGCGATTCCGCGAACGTGGCCATCGCCACGGGCGGCGTGCTGAATCTGCCGCACGGCCAGGAGGACACCGTTGCCGAGTTCCTGATCGACGGAGTCCCGCAGGGAGCCGGTGTCTATAGCAATGCGACCCACCCGGCGCTCATCACGGGCACGGGCTCGATCCGCGTGACTCCCGCCGATCCGTTCTTCGATTGGATCGACAGCTTCACCTCCATCACCGATCCCGCCGACAAGACCAAGACCGCCGACCCCGATGATGACGGGCTTTCCAACCTTCAGGAGTTCGCCCTGAACGGCAATCCCGCCGCGGGCGGCGACAGCGGCAAGGTGCGTGCCCGTATCGAAACGGTTTCAGGCAACCAAGCGCTGGTTATCACCTTGCCGGTTCGTGACGGGGCGGTCTTCGACAACCTGCCCGGACCTGCAGCGGATGCGACGATCGACAAGGTGGTCTACACCGTTCGCGGCAGCAACAACCTCACCGCCTTCGACCAAGCCGTCACCGAGATCGCGGCCAGCGCCACCGGCATGCCCGCCCTCGACGCAGGATGGACCTACCACAGCTTCCGCTTGAGCGGGAACATCGGCGGCGGCACGCCCCGAGGACCGAAGGGTTTCCTCGACGTGCAGATCGCCGAGGAAGCACCTTGATCGAATTTCTCGGGCTAACCATCGGGCCGGGGCCGGGAGAGCGATCTCCCGGCCCTCGTTCTTTCACTCAGGCCGGATCGGATCGTTCAGCACACTGATCCGACCGCTATCGAGACGGTAGATCCAACTGTGGATCTCGACGCTTTGACCGCGTTCCCAGGCGTCTTCGATAATCGTGGTGCGCGCCACGTTCTCCGCATTATTGAGGACGTTCAGCTCGCAAAGCCGGTCAACCGCCGACTCGTGGTCAAGGCCGGTGAGTTCGGACTCGTTTCTCCGGGCGGTGTTGCGGATGTGGCGGAGCCAGTTGTCCACGACTCCGTGCCGCTGGTTTTCAAGGGCGGCGCGGACCCCCCCGCAGCCGTAATGCCCGACTACGAGGACATGCTTCACTTTCAAGACGTCCACGGCAAACTGGAGCACCGACAGCAGGTTGAAGTCCGTCTGCACCACCACGTTTGCCACGTTGCGGTGGACGAATACCTCCCCGGGGGCAAGGCCGGTGATCTGGTTCGCGGGCACACGGCTGTCCGAACAGCCGATCCACAGATACTCAGGGCTTTGCTGCCGGGCAAGCCGGGCAAAGAACTCGGGGTCCTCCGCCACTTGGGCCTGCGCCCAAAGGCGGTTGTTTTCGAGCAGGTGGTTGAGCGATTCCATCGGCGGGGATGCAAGCGGACCGGCAGGGCCTTGTCCACCCCCGCGAGTGCCCGGGTTGTCAGCCGCCCTCAGTTCCACTTGGCACAGGGGACGCCCGGCCTAAACTCCCCGGGTGCCCGATCTCTTCGATATCCGCTCCTCCGGCGAACCCCGCCGCGACGATGAGCCGCTGGCGTCGCGGATGAGGCCGCGCACGCTGGATGAAATCGCGGGCCAGCAACACATTCTGGGCGAAGGCAAGCTGCTGCGCCGGGCAATCGAGGCGGACCGCTTCACCTCGCTGATTTTCTACGGTCCGCCGGGCACCGGCAAAACCACGCTGGCCAGCGTGATCGCGCGCAGCACCGGCTCCCGGTTCGAGGCCCTCAACGGCGTGGAGTCGAATGTCGCCGAGATCCGGGCCAAGATCGATCAGGCCAAAACGTGGCGCGACCTGAGGAACGAAACCACGATCCTCTTCATCGACGAAATCCACCGCTTCAACAAGGCCCAGCAGGACGTTCTGCTGCCTCACATCGAGCGCGGCACCGTCCGCTTCATCGGCGCGACGACGCACAACCCCTACTTCTACGTCAATTCGCCGCTCGTTTCCCGCTCGCAGATCTTCCAGCTTGAGCCGGTTGCGACGGAAGATCTTCTGCCCGTCCTCCAGCGCGCCCTGGCGGACGAGGAGCGGGGTTTCGGGGGCATGAAAATTGCCGCGGACGAGGAAGCGATCAGGCACCTGGCGGTGATGTCCGATGGCGACGTGCGCAAGGCGCTTACTTCACTCGAACTGGCGGTCCTCACCACGCCGCCCGATGCGGATGGGGCGATTCATCTCACGCTGGCCGTCGCGGAAGAATCGATCCAGCGCAAGGCCATTGTTTATGACGCGGATGGCGACGCCCACTACGACACCGCTTCCGCCTTCATCAAATCGATCCGCGGCTCCGACCCGGATGCCGCGCTCTACTGGCTGGCGAAGATGCTCCAGGCGGGCGAAGATCCGCGCTTCATCGCACGCCGGCTCGTGATCTCCGCCAGCGAGGACATCGGATTGGCCGATTCGAATGCCCTGCGCGTGGCGATGGCGGCGCAGCAGGCCTATGAATTCGTCGGCATGCCGGAAGGACGCATTCCCCTCGCCCACGCCACCGTCTATCTGGCCACCGCTCCGAAATCGAACACGGCTTACGCGGCGCTCGGCGCAGCCATGGCCGATGTCGAAAAAGGCCGCACCCTCGCCGTCCCCGAGCACCTGCGCACCAAGACCCGCAAGAAGCTCGCCGCTGCCAGCGGCACCGATGAGGAGAAGATGCGCTATCTCTACTCGCACGACTACGAGGGCGGCTATGTCCCCCAGGCCTATTTGCCGGAGGGCCGGGTCTATTACCACCCGGGTGAGAACGGCCTCGAGAAGCGGATCAAGGAGCGGCTGGAGCACTGGAGA
>CAMLOZ010000378.1 GCA_946481625.1 uncultured Haloferula sp.
TGAACTTCCAGACGCACCGCCTGGTGATCCGGCCGCGCGAGGGGCACGACCTGCGGGTGGAGAGCCTGGCGCTGGCGATCGCGCCCGCGGCGGATGTGGTGTGGACGCGCGACATCTTCGGGAACTCGATCGCGCACGCCCACTTCCGCGAGCCGGGGGTGGAGCTGCTCTTCGAGGTGGACGTGGTGGTGCGGCGCTTCTTCGACCCGGCCACGCCGCCGCCCGCCGCGCAGAGCCCCAGTCCCTATCCGCTGGAATACGACACGCTCGAGCACGGGATCGTCACGGGCTACCTCACTCCGGTTTACGGGGAGGAGGCGGCCTCGATGAAGGACTGGATCAAGACGCTGCCGGATCCCGGCGACTTTCCCAGCGCGGAGGCCTTCGTGGTGATGCTCGCGGAAATCATCCACCGGAAGATCGGCTACCAGCGCCGCGAGCAGAAGGGGGTGCAGACCCCGGCGACGACGCTCTCGCTCGGCACCGGCTCCTGCCGGGACGTGGCCACGCTGATGATGGAGACGCTCCGGCACCTGGGGATCGCGGCGCGCTTTGCCAGCGGCTATCTCGATTGCACCGCCACCCGTGCGGCACGGGGATCGACGCATGCGTGGACGGAGGCCTATTTCCCGCTGCTCGGGTGGCGCGGCTTCGATCCCACCACCGGGAAGCGCTGCACGCACCAGCACATCGTCACCGGCACCAGCCACCACCCGCGCGGGGTCATGCCCGTGAGCGGCCGTTACTTCGGCCCTGCGGGTGCCTTCCAGAATCTGGATGTCACGGTGGAGTTTTCCACGCCGGAGGTGGCGCAGGCCGGCCTCGCCCGTGCCACTTGAGCATCGGAGGGGGGTAAAATCGGACATTTCGAGGTTGCCACGAAGAACGGGGGAGTGGCAGGGTATGGGGAATCCATTTTCCCCTTCTCCTCATGAGCAAACTTGTCACCCTCGTGGCCATCCTGGCTGCTGTCGCGCTCGTGATCGCCATCACGAAAGGCGGGATCTCGGCCCCGGATGCGAAGTTGCCGACTGTTTCCGCCGGTCTCCGCTGAGAGTCAGCCGGGTCTCGCGAAAATATTCGCGGGGAAATTACCATTTTTCGGGAACAAAATCCGCTTTGCGTGGTTCTCAAGGGAGGTTATCCATTCAGGCCACCAACCCACCACCGAAATACTCAGATGAAACTCGTGCTCAGTTCGTTTGCCGCCGCCCTCCTGCTCAGCCCGCTGGCTTTTGCCGGCGACTGTGACAAGTGCAAGGAGAAGGAAAAGGAAGAGTCCACCCTCGTCGCCGACTGCGACAAGTGCAAGGAGAAGGAAAAGGAAGAGTCCACCCTCGTCGCCGACTGCGACAAGTGTAAGGACAAGGACAAGGAAGAAGACACCGCCCTGGCCGGCAAGTGCAAGGACGGCGACTGCGACAAGGAGGAAGATCCCGCCCTGGCCGGCAAGTGCAAGGACGGCGACTGCGACAAGGAAGAGGATCCGGCTCTTGCCTGATCGCGCCTCTGACGCCCATTGATTTTTCGAAAAGCCGCCGGAGCGATCCGGCGGCTTTTCGTGTCCTTGTGCTACGGAAAGAGAAATGCGAAAGGCACCTTCACCCTCCCCAATCCCTCACGTAGCGCAACTGCGCCGGTTGCTGCGGCGAGCGGGGATAGCGGGCGCGCTTGCGCTCGTCCATGTGGGTTTCGTAGAGCCTCTGGACCTCGGCGAGCGCGGTCTCCGCATCCAAGCCTTGTTCACGCAGCCAGCAAGCGACCGCGGTGCCGGTGCGGCCGATGCCTCCCCAGCAGTGGACGTAGCAGGTGCGGCCGGCTTCGATCTCCGCGCGGATCAGATCGAGCACCCCGCGCATGACCTCGGGTCCTGAAGGGATTCCCATGTCCGGGATCTCGAAGGAATGGCGTTTCAGCCCCGGCGCGCCCGTTTCATCCAGCGCCGCGAGATGCGGCTCGTACGGGAGCAAGCCGAGGCGGGCGTCGGCAGCGGTGGTGAGGTCGATGAAGGTGACGATGCCGCGGTCCACGAGTTCGCGGAGCCGGGCATCCGCCACCTTCGGGTTCGGGTGTCCCGGGTATTCCCCGGCGAAGAGTCCCTCCTGGACTTGGTAGTGATTCACCTTCACGCCGCGATGGTGGCGTTCCAAAAGCGGCTTGGAAATTCCAATTGCCCCGGGGGGGGATCCGGGGGCATGGTGAGGCCGTCAGCAATTGGGGGCGTTCTGGTTTCGACGGGATGTTCGCAGTGTTGGTTGCACGTGGAGGTTGATCGGCTGGCCTCCTAAAAAGCCGCTCAAAACAAATAAATGCAGACTCTAACGAGCTTGCCCTTGCTGCTTAATTGACAGCAACACCGGAACCCTTGCGCACGCGGAGGGGGAAGGTGAACACTTAGCGTGCTGGCCTTGGAGTCGGGTAACCGGGCTCCTTGGCGAGATCAACAGGTTTCTAGGAAGGGGAACGCTGCCGGCGGGCCTACAACTTCCGAAATCCCAGATCGCCGGATAAACGTGTAGAGACCCGCATGAAAGATGTTTCGGACAGGGGTTCGACTCCCCTCGCCTCCACCACTTTCGATCCCGGCCCGGCTCGCTGCCAGGGCCGGGATTTTGCTTCCGGCGCGTCGCGCGCTTGACCCCGATCCCTCCATTTTCCCGCCATGGCTGAAGTCCCGCCTCCCGCCCCGCGCCGCAAGTCGCGCCTTGTCCCCGTTCTCGTCGGCCTCGCCGCCGTCGTGCTCGTCGCCGTGGGCCTCTGGTTCTGGTTCAACCGGCCGATCAAGCCGGTGCAGCTCAGCGCGGAGGAGAAGCAGGTCGTGCAGCAGAAGGTCGAAGCGATCCAGCAGGTGGAGGCGCCGGCTCCGGCCTCACCCGCGGAGCCGACTTATGAGAAGGGCAAGAAGGAGATCATCCTCACCGAGAAGGAACTCAACGGCTTGCTCAACGAGCACACCACGCTCGGCGACAAGCTGAAGTTCGAACTCGCCACGGATGCCGTGCACGCGCGCTTGGAGACCGATCTCGATCCGGATTTGCCGGTCGTCGGCGGCAAGCGTCTGAAGATGCGAGCCCGCTTCATCGTGAAGACGGAGACGGGCACGCCCAGCCTGATCCTGGACGATCTGACGGTCTGGGGCGTTTCGGTGCCGAATGACTGGGTGGCCCAGCTCAAGGGCAAGGACATCCTCGGGGAGATCCTTGGAGGCGGAAAAGGCGGCAAGGTTGCGGGCATCGAGGAGATGTCCGTCGAGCCGGGGCAGCTAAAGATCAAGCTGAAGGAGTAGGGTGGGTGTCACAAACGGCGAACGAAAACCCGGCGACAGCGGAACCGGGAACTCCGGGCTCAAGGTGATTCGGGCCTCCCTGTGGCCCCTTCAGGGCACCAATATGATTGCGAACCAGATCCAGGGTTGCGCTTCGCTTACCCTGGGCTTTCTCCTTGTCGCCCCTTTGGGGCTGTAGAGGTGGGGCGCGGGACGCACCCCTTCCTTGGAGTTGATGCACGGGATTTGCCTGTAACGTCCGGCGCGGAATCCGGTAGGGTGATGGCGAGATGGCCGCACGTTCCGATTCCTCCGGCAAACAGCAGGTTTCGATGTTCGCGACGACGCGCTGGTCGATCGTGGGCGCGGCGGCGGGGGAGGATGACACGCTGGCACGCGAGGGGCTGGCTGCGTTGTTCCAGACGTATTGGCCGCCGCTGTATCGCTACGTGCGACGGCTGGGGCAGCGGGAGCAGGATGCGGAGGATCTGGTGCAGGGCTTTTTCGCGAGCCTGTTAGAGGGAAGCGGACTGCGTCTCGCCGATCCGGAGCGCGGGCGTTTCCGAGCCTTCCTGCTGGTCTCGCTGAAGCACTACATGGCGAACGAATGGCGGCGGGAGCATCGGCAGAAGCGGGGCGGATTCGCGGCGCATCTTTCGATCGACTGGCAGGATGCCGAGAGCGGTTTGAGCCTCGATCCGGCCGACCATCGCAGCCCGGACAAGCTTTACGACCGCGAGTGGGCAGTGGCCTTGCTCGACAAGGTGCTGACCGATCTCGCGGCGGAGGAAGAGGACTTCGCGCGTTGGAAGCCCTTCCTCAGCGTGAGCAGCGGCAATATCCGCTATGCGGACATCGCGGAGCAATTCGGGATGACGGAAGGCGCTGCGCGGGTCGCGGTGCACCGCTTGAGGAAGCGCTACCGGCATCGCTTGCGGGAGGAGATCTCCCGGACTTTGGTCTCCGGCGATCTCGTCGATGAGGAAATGCAGGCGCTCTTCGCCGTGCTTTCGGAGTAGGGAGGGGAAATCACCAATCTCCCAATCATCAATCGGACTGCGCTTCGCGGGGAATTCGGTAACAACAGCCCGGAGACGTGTAAGGGGACTCAGGCGCGGCAAGCGCCTTCACCAAACCTCAAACCACGATGCCACCATGATCCTAACCCGTTCCAAATATCACGCGATCGTCTTCGGGCTCATC
>CAMLOZ010000379.1 GCA_946481625.1 uncultured Haloferula sp.
CGAGGGGTGCACCAGCCCCGAAATGATGTTCAAAAGCGTGGTCTTGCCGCAGCCCGACGGCCCCAGCAGCGCATAGGCGCCGCCATCCTCGAAATCGTGGTGTACTTCCTTCAACGCGAAATCGGTGTCCGCCTTGTCGATTTCCATCCCCTCGATCCAGATGTTCCGGAAGCGTACGTCGTGGCCCTCCGCCTGGAGCTTCAAGCCTTGGGGAGTATCGGTGATCCCCTTCCCTCCATCATTGCCTCCATCGACCCCGGAGTTCGCGCCGCCCCAGACTTGATTGATGGTCTGGTTCACGTGGACCTTTTTGCCGTTGAAATACATCGTCACCATCGGCTTCTCGACGAGCTTGCCGTCCTTGAAGCGCGCGGCGCGGAAGACGATGTCGTAGGCGTTCCATTTCCCGATGCCGTTGTAGGCGTGGTACGGCGAGTCAGTCTCGTTGATCACCGCGCCCATGCCGTGCTTGGTCTTGTCGCCGTCCAGGATCTGGATCTCGTAGCGGTTCTGCAGATAGACGCCGCTGTTCCCGCCTTCCTTCGCGATGTAGAACTCGATGTGCAGGCGGAAGTCCTTGTAGGCCTTCTTCGTCACGATGTCCGCCGAACCATACTTCCCGCCTGCCGCGGCGGGATCGTCGGACATCACCACAGTTGCGCCTTTTGCCACCGGGTCGTCCACGATCTTCCACTTGATCGGCAGCGAGGAAGCAAAGCGGGGTCCCTGCCAGTAAGTCCACTTTGCATCAAGCATCTCGCGCGAGCCATCGAAGACCACCTCCGCACCCTCGACGGGCTTTGCCCCGACGCCGACGCCGGCATGAAGCGTGGAGACGAAGAGCGGAGCGAGCAGAAGGAGCGTGCGCATGATGTCGGCTACTCTGACAAGAGGCCGCATCTTTCCAAGCACCGTGTCAGGGGGCCGGCTTCACGTTCTCGATCAAGAAAACCGCATCCTGGTAGTCGCCATTGGCCGCTTCCTCGAATCCCACCAGCCATGCATTCTCCATTGCCCGGCCTTGGAAGTGGCTCACGGGATAGATCCGCGCGGTATGCTTGATGGTGGCACCTTCCGATTCTCCCGGGACGGTGGAGCTGGTGTATTTCGGCCCCTGCATCCAGAAGCTGAAAGGCGCTGCGGCAGGCGGAGTGAACTCGACATGGTCGCCACCTTCCACCAAGGGAGGAAAGAGGCACTGGTGGGCATCCGCGATTTCATCCGACCCGGCAAGGCTGCCGGTCTCGACCTGCATCGCTCCGATGACCGTAAACCCGAAGGGCGTGACACCCGGTGGCGAGAAGCGGGCCAGAGGCGTGACACGAACCTTGTCCGTCCCTGCGGAAACAAATGCCCTTGCCGCAACACCGCCTCCGATGGCCGCGGCATCCGTATCGAGTTCGAGCGTCGTGCCGCCGACATCCAGCGGGATTTGCAAGGCGTGAACGATCGACTGGAGCGGCGGCTCGTTCTTGCCCTCGAAGGCATCGAGGCCGATGCCTTGCAAGACGACGAAGGCCCCCTGTTCCGCCGTGCCGATCCTGAGCCCCGCGCTGTAGCGCCCAGCCCCATGGGTCGGGCGGAACCGTACTTCCACCTCCATGCTTTCGCCGGCCGCCAACACCATCTTCCCGCTATTCGCGGTGAAAGCGGCAGCGTCCGAACCGGTGATGGAGAGCTCCGCAGGCAAGGGCCGGTCGAGCGGGTTGCTGATCTGAAGCCTGGCCACCCGGGCCGGCTTGTCCTTCACCGCGCTCAGGGCGACCACCTTGCGGTCGGGGTGCAGCGGTTTGTCCAGCTCCTTGATCCGGATATCGCGATATTGGATCTCCGCCCCTTCGAGTTGCAGGCAGATCTTGCCTTCCTTTAACGCGCCTCCGCCGAGATGGCGGACGTTCGAGAGCCGGGAGCGGACGTGCCCGTTGAGGATGTGCTCGGCCGACTCGTCCGCATGCACGATCACTTCGGCACGATTCCATCCTGTCAGGTGGTCATGCTCGGGGAAGCGGCCGAAGTAGGTCTGGTTCACACCGATCCGCGGGATGCCGCCGTTCTCCGGAAGGAGGCCTGCATCCCCCTGCCCTTTCGGCGCCTTGTCGGGTTCGGGGTGAGCCCAACTGATCCCGCTTTCGTCGATGAAAATGATGTCCCCGCTATCGCCTTCCTGAATCTGGTATTCCACCGAACTCGGCCAGACCTTGTCCGTCTTGCTCGCATGGTAGAGCAGGCCCGCATCCCGGATCGCTTCCTTGCGCGGTGCGAACTTCTTCTCCAGCCAGCGGTACTCGAGCGCGAGACGGAATCTGGAGAAGGTCTCGCCGTGGGTGATCACGCCGAAGGGGACCTTTGTCTCCGGATCGCTGTCCGCATACATGTGGATCGCGCCGTCGCGGACTTGCACCAGTTGGTCGGGATCCGTCCCGGGCTCCAGCCCCTTGATCGTGGTGCTCCAGCCTTCGAGGTCCCTGCCGTTGAAGAGACTCTGCCACTCGCCCTCCGCCGTGGCGGGGGAACAGAGTGCGAGCAAGAGACCGGAGGCGAGCAATCGGGTTTCCATGGAAGTGCAGGGAGCAAACACTCCTACACCCGATCAAGGCCAACGTTGTCAGACAGATTGTCATAATGCTTTTCCGCAAGAAAAGTCCGCCGCCCGACCGGACGGCGGACTTTCGAACCAGTCTCAGGCCATGCTGTGCAGGCCCACCTGGTTGCCATCGAGGTCTTCGAAGATCCCGATGAAGCCGTGTGGCGGGATCGCCATGCGCGGCCGGAGAACCTTGCCTCCCGCGGCGGGGATACGCTCCAGCACCCCGTCGAGGTCGCCCTCCACATTGAGATAAACCATCGTGCCGCCGGCTCCTGGCTTGGAGTTCTCGCCCTTGCTCAGGCATCCCCCGACCCCGATCTCCGGGTTGCAAGGGAAGAGGGCCATGGAACAGCCGCAATCGGCAGCGGGAATGGTGGTCATCGAGGTCTTCAGGATCGCCTCGTAGAAGGCCTTCGACTTGTCGAGGTCGCTCACGAAGATTTCGAACCAGTTCAATGCGTCGTCTTTCATGGTATTTGTCGTGTTGGATGGTTGGTTTGCTCCACCGGCGGGAGCGATGCCGACACGAAAACACAGCCTGCTGACAACCCTATGTCAGGAGGGTTTTAGAATCCGACTGAGGGGATCCGGGCTAGCCCGCCTCGAAGGCCCACAAATCCGGCATCCATTGGTGCGCCGGGGAAAAGTGCTTGTGGTGCCTCACTGGGAGATGACATGCAGTAACGCATCTCAAACATGCGCTTCCTCCTTCTGTTTCTTCCCCTCGTCTGTGCTTTCGCATCGAGCTCCTGCCTGAACCGGACCCCGGAACAGATCCGTTCTCTCAGCAAATCAGGAATCGTCGTCGTCGAGGACAAAGACGCACAACCGAAATACCGGGTGGTCGGCACGACCGTTTTCAACAACGGGATGGAAACCATCCATGACCCCGGGTTCTCTTTCGGTGATCACCTGGTGGCACGACTCCGCGAACGGGGTTATCCCGCGACAAAGAGCTCCGAGATCCCGAACAAACCCCATATTTGGCTTTTCCCGAGCTATCCTTACGGCAAGGAAGGAATGACAGGAGCCGGCGTGTTCCGCCGCAGCTTCCTGGGCATGGGAGACAACAATGATGTCCACTGCAACTATCGCGCCAGCTTCGCGGAAACCAAGGGCGGAGCGCGCAAGGATCAGCCGATCCACTTCGGGAACAAAGCCTACTTCTACGAGTCCACCGACGTGGAGAAGCAAGCGGGGCGCTGGAGTGATTTCACTCCGGCGGAGAAAAAGATCCTCCGCGACAGTCTTAGGACCCAGATGGACAAAGCGGCCGATTTGATTCTGAAGGATCTTGGTTTTTAGTCCCCGGGTGAGGGCTGGCAGCCCTGTGCCAACAGGGTTTCAGACCCCTGCGAAATCCTCCGCATAGCGCGCTGCCACGGCCATCGCGGCCTCGCGCAGCCCCTCTCGCAGTTCCGGCGGTTCCATCGCCTCCACGTACGTGCCGTATCCCAGCAACCACGAGATCATCCAGGGCATCGAGCAGGTGAGGATCTCGACCTCGATACTGCCGTCCGCCTGCGGTTTCTCTTCGAGCGCCGTGCAGGGCATTTCGGAGCGGAACCGTTCGAGCACTTCGCGGCTGACCCGGATGGTTGCCGGAAAGAGCTCGTCGCCGTCGATTTTCTCCTGAAGGAAGGCCTTCACCGAGAAATCCGCGTGACCGTGGTAGCACTCGTCGAGAACCTCCCAACCGGCCAGACGATCAAGCCGGAAATCGCGGAAGTCCTTTCTCAGCCGGCACCATGCAATGAGGTGCCACTGCCGCGAATAGAAGACCAACCCGAGCGGCTCGACCACGCGCGAGGTGATCTTGCCCTTGCTTGCGGCATCGTAGCGCAGCGCCATGCAACGCCGCCTCACCACCGCAT
>CAMLOZ010000380.1 GCA_946481625.1 uncultured Haloferula sp.
GGACATCGCGCCGGAGAACATCCATATCCCGGACGGCACGGTGACGACGGAGAATCTGGAGGCGCACTGCGCCGCCTATGAAGAGGCGATCCGGGCCGCCGGCGGGATCGACTTCCAATTGCTCGGGATCGGCCGCACCGGCCACATCGGCTTCAACGAACCGGGTTCACCCCGCGGAAGCCGGACCCGCAAGGTCGAGTTGGATCCGATCACGCGGGAGGATGCAGCGGCAGCCTTCGGCGGACTCGGCCAGGTGCCGGAGCACGCCATCTCAATGGGCTGCGGCACGATTCTCGAGGCGCGGAAGATCGCGCTGCTGGCCTGGGGCAAGGCGAAGGCGGGGATCATCCGCGAGGCCTTGACCGGACCGGTGACAGACCAGATCAGCGCCTCCTTCCTGCAGGAGCACGGGGACGCGACGTTCTACTTGGACGCCGAGGCGGGCTCGGAGCTGTAGAGTAGCCGATGCCTCCTGGCATCGGAGAGGGAAAGGTAGTCTTCGGCTGCCGGAGCAAAGAGGTCCGGCTTGACCCAGCCCAGGCCTCATCCGCGCCGGAGGCTTGCGGCTTCCTCTCCGACAACGGAGCTGTCGGCTACTCTGGCCTTAGAGCTTCGCAAGGTAGTCCACGCTCCGCTTGATGCTGGCCAGGGGATCGGGCGAGTGGTCTTGCTCGACATGGCAGTGCTTCACACCGGCCTTCGCGGCGGCCTCGATGATCGGCTCCATCGGGATCATGCCATTGCCGAGTTCCTTGAAGGCATCTTGCGGGATGCTGCCATACTCCGGCAGCTTGAGGCCCGGCTTCAGGTCCTTGAGGTGGAGCTGGGAGACGCGGCCGGAGAGCTTGGCGATCAGGTCGGCGGGTTCGAGGCCGCCCACTTTGATCCAGAAGACGTCGATCTCGAACTGCATGTCCGGCGAGAACTCCTCGATGAAGATGTCATAGCCGGTCTTGCCGCCTTCCTTCGGTTGGAATTCGAAGGCGTGGTTGTGGTAGGAGAGCTGGATGCCCGCGGCCTTGGTGAGGGCGGCGGCCTTGTTGGCGTTGGCGGCGATCCGCTTGTAGTCGTCGAGGGTCTTGCGGACGTTGTCCTGCAAGTAAGGGATCACGAGATTGCCGATGCCGAGTTCCTTGGCGCGGGCGATGATCTTCTGGAAGTCGGACATCGCGTCGTCCTTCGGGTTGATCACGCAATCCCATTCGAAGTGGGCGGAGTTGATCGCGAGACCGGCTGCCTTCGCGCCATCGATGAGCGGCTGGCAATTCGGGAAGCCGAAGAGTTCGACCTGCTTGTAACCGGCTTCCGCCACTTTTTTGAGCGTGCCCGCTGCATCCTTCGAGAGAGCATCGCGCAGGGTGTAGAGCTGGATACCGATGTTCGCCCGGTAGGTATTGTCCTTCGCCAGAGCGGCGAGGAGGCTTGCGGAAGGAGCAAGGGCCAGGGAACTGGCGGCGGACGAAAGCAGGAAGGACCGGCGATTCATGGCGGCATGTTCGGTGCTGCTCCGCACGAACGCAAGCCCGGCCCGCGCCTGCTAAGGCTCTTGCGGGGAACGCTTCTTCCCCTCGTCGCCGGTGATCAGGAAGACGATCTCGCCCTTCGGGCCGTGCAGCTTGAAGTAGGCCGCGAGTTCGGCCGCGGTGCCGCGGTGGTAGGTCTCGAACTTCTTCGTCAGCTCCCGCGCCACGCAGCAGCGGGCCGCGGGGTGCTTCTCGGCCAGCAACTCGAGCGTTCCGAGCAGGCGGTGGGGGGATTCGAAGAAAATGCTCGTTCCCTCGATCTCCAGCGACTCCTCCATCACCGCCAGGCGCCTGCCCTTTTTGATCGGCAGGAAGCCGAGGAAGCGGAAGGCATGAACCGGAAAGCCCGAACCGACCAACGCCGTGAGCACCGCGGACGGACCGGGCAACACCTCGAAGGGAATCCCCTGCTCGATGCAGGCCTGCACCACGCGGTAGCCGGGATCGGAGACCGCGGGCATCCCGGCGTCCGTCACCACGGCGATGGTTTCACCGGCACGGGCCGCGTCTAACAACTCCGGCAGGCGTCGTACTTCATTGTGCTCGTGCAGCGAGACCAGCGGCTTGCCGGTGATCCCGAGACGCGACAGCAGCGGCGCGGAGTGACGGGTGTCCTCGCAGGCGATCCGGCTCGCCTCCTTGAGCACCTCGATGGCACGCAGGGTGATATCCCCCGCGTTGCCGATGGGCGTCGGCACCAGCACGAATCGGCCCGCCGGGGGATGCTCGGACATCGCGGTCAGAAGCCGTTCGCGATCCGCGAAACGAGGCTGTCGCTGGCGCGCTGGAGTGCGTCGGGCAGCGCGTTGTTGCGGGAGGTCTGGAGATTCGAGTCCACGAAGAAACGGCTGCTGCCGGTGGACAAACCCGATGCCAAGGTCTTCTTGGAGTCGCGGGCATCGACCAGTTTCCAGGTCAGGGTGACCGTGTTCTGAAGTTCCTCCGGGCGAAGCGTGTCGAGGCGCGTCGAGCGGATGGCCATGTAGTCGATCGTGTGGACGGTGCCTTCCAGCACCGCGTCCGCCTTGTCGCGGCTGGTGATGCGGTAGGTGCCGTCGAGCACGATTGCATCCGTGGCGGCACTGGTGGCGAGTGCTTCCGCCCGCGGGTGGAGCGTGTCGTTGCGGAACATCGGCACGCAGATGTTCTTCACGTCATGGAGTGCGGCAGGCTTCGCCCCGCCGAGTTGATAGCCGGTGCAGGAAGTCGCCACGAGCGCGGCGAGGGGCAGAAGGAAAGCGGGTCGCATGGGATGTGAGGGGTGGGAATCATTGACCAAGCGCGGCCAGGCGGGCCTTGGCCTTGTCATGCAAGGGGCCGGACTTCGCCTTCTGCACCACTTCCTCGTAATAGAAGCGGGCGGAACCCTTGTCCCCCTTCCGCTCGTAGAACTCGGCGATCTCGTAGGAGCGCTGGATGTCCTGGCCGCCGATGTTCGAGATCAGCTTGCGGGCCTCGCCGACGCGGTGGTGACCGGGATACTGGCGCACGTAGTCCTGGAGAGCCTCGCGAGCGCGATCGAGATTCGCCTGGTCCTGGTTGCCGCGGCGGGCTTCATCGAGAAGGATCTTTCCGATGCGGAACTGGCCCTCCGGCGCCTCCCTGCTGTCGGGATACTCGATCACCAGTTCGCGGTAGGCGGCGATCGCCTTGGCCGACCCCGAGGCGTTGCCCTGGCTTTCCCATACCTCGCCGATGGTGAACTGGGCCTTGGCCGCGGTCGTCGAGCGCGGCGCGTTCGCCCTTACTTTGCCGAGCATCTCGGTGATCTTGTCGTTCGAGATCGATGCCTTCAGGCCGAGGAAGCTGGTCTTCACGTGCCCGTCCGCCGCGGACTGGGCCATCGCCGCCTGGCGGCTGAGAGCCTTCTCGTAGAGGTTGCTGTTGTTGTAACGGGTGATGAATTCCTGGTAGGCGTCGAAGGCCTTGCGGACATCCCCTTCCTGCTCGAGCAGCTCGCCCTGGCGGAAGCGGGCTTCCGGCGCGCGCTTGGAAACCGGCATTTCGTCGCCGATCTTGTCGTAGAGCTTGATCGCCTTGGAGCGCTTGCCCTCGCGCTCGGCCGCCTGGGCCTGGTTGAAAAGGACCTCGGCCCGCTCGTTGTTAGGAGCGCTTTGGCCCGCCAGCGGCGGAACATCGGCGTCGTCACCACAGGAAGCCAGAATCACCGCCATGGCGGGAAGAACGAAGCGAGAGAATCGCATGCGGGGAAAATAGGAAGGCGGGCAAGCCCGCGGAAAGCGAAATTCACGCGGCAGGCTCAAGCCCCCCGAGTTCGGCCGAGCGGCGGGCGGCAACATGCACGGCTTCGATGAAAGCCGAGCGCATCCCGTGCTTCTCCAATTCGGCCAATCCGGCGATCGTCGTGCCTCCCGGCGAAGCCACCATGTCCTTGAGGGCTGCAGGGTGGATTCCGGTCTCCAGCACCATCGCCGCCGCGCCTAGAACCGTCTGGGCGGTCAGCTTGAGGGCCTCCGCGCGGGGCAAGCCGGCGCGCACCCCGCCATCCGCCATCGCCTCGATCATTACATAGACGAAGGCCGGACCGCTGCCGGAAAGCCCGGTCACCGCATCCATCAGGGATTCCGGGAGTTCAACCGCGAGGCCGACCGCCCCCAGCAGCAGGCGCGCGGCCTCCGCATCCGTCGAATTCGCCGCCTTCCCCAGGCAGAAAGCCGCCGCGCCCTTGCCGACGAGCGCCGGGGTATTCGGCATGCAGCGCACGACCCGCACCCCTTCGGGCGCGCGACCTTCGATCCAGGCGGTGGTCAGCCCGGCCGCTACGGAAATCAGCCGGGCGTCCTTCTTCGGCAGCCAGCCGAGGGCTGCCTCCGCATGCTGCGGCTTGGTGCAGAGAAGATAAGTGTCCACGTCCATCGCGCCGATGGTGTCGACGACATGCGCCCCGGTCGCCCCGGCGAAGGCCTTGGCCGCC
>CAMLOZ010000381.1 GCA_946481625.1 uncultured Haloferula sp.
CGCCGACGACCTGATCGCGAACGTGCGGGCGAGTTTCGGACCCATTCCCCGGATCATTCTCCTCACGCAGAATCCCCAGGTGGCGGTGCCCAGCCCGAGCGACCCGAACCTTCTCTATCGGGATGCCCGGATCGCTCACCGCGTGCAGTTCATGAGCTGGGCAAGCGGTGCCGGCTACGGCGTGATCGATGTGTGGGGCGCCTTCGAAAGCGACCCGCGGCAACTCGAGCTTCTGGTGGGCACCAATACCTGGCTGCACACCCCGATCACCTCGATCAGCGGTAACGGGACCGCCGTGACGGTGAACGTGGCCGACATGACCAACCTCTCCCACTCGGATATCACCCAGGTGGCCATCATCGGATTGAAGCGCACCGACGGTTCGGCGTCGCCCCTCAACGGGACCTACCGGATCCTCTCCAAGAGTACGAACGCGACCGGTCCGGGCTGGGTCACCTTCGCGAGCACCTGGCAGGAAGCAGCGCTGGTTCAAGGCGCGGTGGCCTCCTATTGCGATGGCGTCCATCCTTCGAATGCGGGTTATCAACTGTGGGCGGACACGGTCTTCGCGGCCTTCAAACGCGGCGTGCCATGATGAGTATCCGTCCGGCAGTCCCGGTCATTGTCGCGATGATGAGGCTTCCTGCCGGTGCGGCGGAAAGCGAGCACTACCGGATCGAGCATCACGGTGCCACTGCGGCGGCAAGCGGCAATGTGGAAGCCGGTGCGTATCAGAATCACGGGATCACAGGCGAAACGGGCGGAATCGCGCAGGCAGGGCAGTATGCCACGAAAGCCGGCTTTGCCGGTCAGATCTACCGGGCGGTTTCGCTCGGGATCTCCGCCCCCGTTCTGGAGATTGCGGAGAACTCCACACTGCAACTCGGTGCGAAGTTGGTCATGGACGACGCCACCTTCCTGTCTCTCGACGCATCGAGCGTGGAGTGGGAAGCGGTGGGGCCTATCGCGTCGATCAGTCCGAAGGGTCTGTTGACGAGCGGGGCGGCCTACGGCTACCACTTTGCCATTGTTGCGGCGCGCCAAGCGGACATGCGGAGCGCGCTCCACCTCATCGTGAAGAACGTCGGCAACGACGACTTCGGCCTCTATGCCGCCGATGGCATCGATGACGCATGGCAGGTGCGCTACTTCGGCGAGAATAATCCGGACGGTGGCCCCGACCGGGACCCCTTCGGTTCCGGCCACGACAATCTCTTCAAATACATGGCCGGGCTCGATCCCTTGGACTCCATGTCTCGTTTCACACTTGAGCCGGAGTATGACGCCGCCCAACGCCGCATGAAGCTGACCATGGGGCCGTGTTTCGCGAGCCGCACCTATCAGGTGGAAGCGAGCGACGACCTGGTCACCTGGCAGCCGGTATCGCTACCGGCCGTGGTGTCCGGAGATCCGGAGAAGAAGTCGGTGGTGGATATTCAAGCCGATCATCCGGCGCGATTCTACCGGGTGAACATCGCGTTCCGCGAGTTGCTTGCGAAGCCGGATGTTTCCCCCTCCGGCAAATAGGCGGGCGAGTTGCTAGCGGGTGACTGCCGTGGGCTCGCGCATGCCGGCAGCAAACTCCTCCCACCACACGGCATCGGGCTCGGCGTAGGGCCGGAACGTCTCGATCGTTCCGAGCGCCTCGTTATAAAGCAGCGCCCGATGGAGGCCTAGGCTGCCCGCCGCCGGAGAATCGATCAGGTTTGCCGAATCGTTCGCGCTCATCTGGAAGAGCACGCGCATCTCGAACTCCGCCATGACCTTCCGCGGCAACCAGCGGCCGACGTTATTCCAGGTATCGACACCCGCAAGGAGATGGATTCCCGCCGGGCCGCCCTCGCTCGAGAGATCGGCCAGCACCTTCGCGGGATTCGGACCGGCAGCCCCCTCGTCCATGGAAAAGAGGAAATCGTCCTCCTGCCGCAGCTTCTTGAAACGCTGGAGACCGTGGATGATCACGAAGATCTCCGGACCGCTGCTGTCGCCGGAGTTGCGCTTCTCGAGCTCCGCCGCGAGTTCGGAGAACACTCCTGCCACGGCTCCCGGACCGGCAATCGTGACCTCGTGGGGAATGATGCTCCGGATCCGCCCGGCCAAGGATTGCGAAGCGGCGGCTGAATCCAGCACGATGAAGCGGGCGCCATCCGTGGGGTAGCCGGCGGCGAGCGAGGCCATCGCAAGCGAGAGGGCCAACGACACCCGTTCCTCGGACTGCCCGACCATCAGCAGATGACTGCCGCTGCGGCGCGCGAAGACGGCTTCGGTCGGTCCCTTGATCGAGTTCGGCTCCCCGAGCCAAGCCCGGGCTTCCACAGGAGCATGTTCGGGTTTGCCAAGGAGAAGCCCGGCGAACTCCTGGTTGCCTCGGAGGTCGGCTGGAGCATTGCCTTCGAAGACGACGAGCGGGGCGGGCTTGCGTCCGCGTTCCGCCGCCAGGCGTGTGACTTGGTCGAGCAGACGGTTGCGCTCTTCTTCGGAGAGCCAGACCGTTTGGAAAGGACTGTTCGCGGCCAGGGCACCGGCGTTATCGTTATAGATCCCTTCCCCCGGCCTTGTCAGCAGTCGCGGCGCGGGATTGTCGTCATCCATGATCAGATACGCATCGGCCTCGTTGCACTGCAGCGCGATGCGGATGACCATCTGCCCCAGCGTGGCGCGGGCCAGGGTGTAGGCACCGCCGAGCGTCTGCGAACCGAGGATCACGTGGATGCCGAAGGCCCGGCCTTGGCGGACGATGCGATCTAACAGAAGCGAGGCGGACTGCGCGACGGGATCGTCCTCGGTGAAGAACTCCTGGAACTCGTCGATCATCAGCAGCGTCCGCGGCATGGTTTCACCGGACGCCTTGCGGTAGCCCGCGAGGTCCTGCGAACCGTGCTTGCGGAAGAGTTCGCCGCGGCGGCGCAGTTCGTCATCCACGCGGTGCAGCACGCTGAGCCCGAACTCGCGGTCGCTCTCGATCGCCACCACACGTGCATGCGGCAGTCGCTTCGCCCCGTAGCACTTGAACTCCACGCCCTTCTTGAAGTCCACGAGGTAGAACTCCACCTCGTCCGGGCTGCAATGCAGCGCGAGGTTGGTGATCATCACGTGGAACAGGGTCGATTTGCCGGACCCTGTCTTGCCCGCGATGAGCGCGTGCTGGCGCGTGCCCTTGCCGAGCGAGAGCCACTGGAATTTCTTCGCGCCGCTGCGACCGATCGGCACCCGCAATTCGTCGCCCGTGGTGCTGGTCCACCATTCGTCCTGCTGCGGCGCGATGACCTGGAAGGGAACCTCCACCCGGTTGGAATCGACACTGGCCTTGCCCAGACGATGGACCAGCGTGGTCTCCAGTTCCCCCTGCGGCGGCATGCTCAGACGCACGAGATCCGCTCCCGCCGGAAGTCCGGCCACCTGCATTGCTTCCCCGCTTGGCGCAAGCCTCAGGCAGGCTCGCTCCAGCGCGTCCTCAAGTGCCGGATCGATCGTCCCCTGGCGCGGATCACGATGCACGAGCAGATACACGCCACAGCGCGCTCCGCTGGTGGCGATGCTCAGCAGCCGCTTCGATGCGGTCTCGCTGAAGGCCGCGGGGAAACCGGCGATAACGACGAACCGATGCTTTTCCGCAACCGTACCCGCATGGCGGTTGTACTCGTCGAGCGTGGCGTACTCGTTGCGGAGGTACATCTGGATCACCTTCTCGATATGCTCGTTGATCTCCGACAAGCGCTCTTCGATCTGGGTCGTCTGGGTCCAGATGCGGCCTTGGATCAAGCTTTCCTCGTAGTCGCCCAGGTGCATGAGCCCCGCGAAGTCCTTCCCCAGACCCACGGGATCGATCAGCGTGAAATTCGCCCGTCCTGCGGGATGAGATGAAAGAACACGCAACACGATTTCATTGATCGCGGCGGCGGCAGCGCCTGCATCTCCTTCAACCAGAAGCGAACCCCGCTCCGGCAAGCCGAGCGCCAGCGGCACTTCGAACTCCACCGGACCGTCTAGCTTGAAGCGCGTGCTCTCCGGCATTCCTCCGGCCAGCTTCCCCAGCGAAACCTGCAAGCGCCCGAAGGGAACCACGTCCTCCGATTCCTCCGGCGGGACCCAGGTGCCGATCCACGATTCCTGCCACTCGGGGAAACGTTCATCTGCCAAGGCGCTCAAGGACAGGAGATCCGTATGAAGCGGCTTCACCTTCTCCTCCCATTCCTGAACCAGCACATCGATCCCCTCGCGCCTCACCGCATCCGCCTCGCCGATCATGCGGGTGTGTTCGGACTCGCGGAAGGCTTCGTCGGCGGTCGTGAGCCGCTCGAGTTCGGCAAGCCCGGCTTGCAGGTCGGAGGCGACCTTGGCGAGTTGCCGATGATTGAGAGCTTCGGCCCTTGCCGGAAGACGAGCCGCCTGCTCCTCGAGCTTACGCCGACCCTGCTTCATCAATTCCTGCGCCTCGTC
>CAMLOZ010000382.1 GCA_946481625.1 uncultured Haloferula sp.
GACATCGAGTGCGAGCCTTTCACCGGCGGCAGCCAGCGGTTCGTGCCGCCGAAGGCCTGCACGCCGACCTGGTCGCCTTGCCGGAGTGCCACGTAGGCGACAAGCAGCATCGCGTTCAGGCAGTGATCGAACTGCGGCAACTCGCCATCCATCGCGCGCATGCGGCGGCCGGTGTCGGTCAGGAAGATGATGTTCTGGTTCCTCTGTTCCTGGAACTCGCGGCTGATCAGTATCGCCCGGCGCGAGGTGGCCTTCCAATCGATCTGCGAAAGCGGATCACCCTCGCGGTACTCGCGGAGCTGGTGGAAGTCCCGGCTGCTTCCGGCAAGGGAGCGCCGCACGATCCCCATCTGCTCCTGCCGCTGCTGCATCGCCAACAAAGCGAACCGCAAGACCGGCTCGTAGTCCGGATACACCTTCACCTCTTCCGCCTCACCCGTGAGATAGTAGCGCAGCCAAAGTCCGAGCCCGGAAGCCCGCCGCACGTGCACCTGCCCGAACGTCGCCATCCCGCGCTCGATGATTCTCACGCCATAGGTCACCCGCGCTTTCCGGGCCGGCGCGATGGTCCCCTTCCAAGGCATCGTTTCCGCCTCCGCACCGGCGGGAATGCCATCGAAGATTTCCACCGTGGCGGGGATGCGCCCGGGATTGCGGATCTCCAGCCTGACATCGCCCGCCTCACCCACGGCGAATCTTCCCGGCAAGCGGCGCGTGATCTCCACCTTCGCCATCGCGGCAAGCGTCAGCGCATCGAATAGCGCCACACCCGCGACGACCGCTCCACCGATCCACCACGCCGACAACAACTCGCGCCAGACCGAGGCCGCGAGCCCGAAGAGGGCCCATGCCACCACGATCCACAGGGTTCTGCCGGTAGGACTCATTTCGTTCGGGTCGATCGTCCGCTCACTGCCGCGGTGCCGGCACGGATTCGACGATGATCTTCAGCACCTCGTCCATCGATTGCCCGCCCATCGCCACTTCCGGTGCAAGCTGGACTCGGTGACGAAGTACCGGCAGCGAGGCCGCCTTGATGTCGTCCGGGATGACGTAGTGACGGCCGTGCATCAGCGCGATCGCCTTGCCGATCCTCACCAGCGCGATGGCACCGCGGGTTCCGGCACCGAGCCAGACCGTCTTGGCCTCGCGCGTCGCTTGGACGATCGCCACCGCATAGTCCACCACCTCTCTCACGACCTGCACAGCCGCAGTCGCGGCTTGGGCGCGCACGACATCCTCCGGAGATGCCACCACTTGCAATTCGTTCGTGGCGTTATCCCCGGGAACTTCCGAGCCGGCACGGGCGACGATCTCCGATTCGGCCGCCCGATCCGGATAGTCGATCAGGATTTTCATCAGGAAGCGGTCGAGCTGGGCTTCCGGCAAGGGGTAGGTGCCCTCGTGTTCCACCGGGTTCTGCGTCGCCAGCGTCATGAAGGGCGGCGAGAGCCGAAGGGTCTCGCCATCGATCGTGACCTGGCGCTCCTGCATCACTTCGAGCAGCGCCGCCTGGGTCTTAGCCGGGGCGCGGTTGATTTCGTCCGCGAGCAGAAGATTGCAGAAGACCGGCCCGCGACGGAGTTGGAAGGTCTGGCTCTTCATGTCGAAGAGGCGGAAGCCCGTCACGTCCGACGGCATGAGGTCCGGCGTGAACTGGATGCGTCCGAAGATGCCGCCGAAGGCCTTCGCAAGACCGAGCACGAGCTGCGTCTTGCCCAAGCCCGGCTTGCCTTCCAGCAGCACGTGGCCGCCCGCAAGCAAGCCCGCGAGCACCTGGCTGACCACCTCGCGCTGGCCCAGCACCGCATGCTCGACTTGCGCCCGGAGCCGGGCCACCAGCGCGGAAGCATCCGGCGGCTGCGGCGTGGATTGATACATCGCTGCTTCTTCTGTCATGAGAGGGATAGGTGGATCTTCTGCAAATCGGCGATCACGCGGGTGAAGGAAGTCGCATCAGCCGGACGTTCGTGGGTCATCGCCCGTGCCGCCCGTTCGCGACCGATGCCCGCCCGCTCGCCGATCCAATCGAAGAGGTCGATCCCGCGGTGCGACGCGGCCGACATTCGCTGGGCCCGTTCGATCACGGACTCGCG
Organism: uncultured Haloferula sp.; assembly: GCA_946481625.1. Next base: position 2,097 of record CAMLOZ010000382.1, read on the forward strand.
CAAGGGCCGGAGCATCGAGGCACCCTTGTCGAGCCGCCATTGGAAGTCGCCCAGCGCTTCCAGATGATGATCGTAGTCGCGCATCGTCGTCCGGGCTTCCTCGCGGCGCAGGGGGCCGAAGCGCGGCATGTTCTTCCACAGCCAGAACACGGTCAGCGCCAGCAACCCGGCCAGCGCGGGCCACGCATGGCGCCAGAGCAGCGCCCAGAGCGAGAGCGCCGCGTCCCGAACGACAACGACCTTTCCGGCTAAAGGAGATTCCTCCGTCAGGGCCAGCAGGAAGGCTGCATGGTCGTGGTCGGAAATGTACTTGTTCCGCAAGGGCCGCGCATCGGTGAGCACCGTGATCAAGCCGCTGCCATACTCAAGTTGGCCGAAGACGGTCGTGTCCGCACCATGGATCGAAATGCCCGTGACGGATTCCGCCTCGACCTTGAAATCCTCGCCATCGATGGATAACGGCTTGTCGGCTTTGGGCTTGTCGGAGTTGGAGTAGCTCACCTTGATCCCGCAATCCTCGAACCACCTTGTGAGAGGTTCGGACAGCTCCTCGGTTTCACGAAGGCCGCCGAAGCGGCTCCAATCGTCATGATGCGATTCCGCGTGATCCAGGAGGCAGACCATGTGACCGCCATCCGAAATCCATGCGGACATCTCGCGCACATAGGCCTCCGTGGAAAGGACCGAGCCCGGCAGGATCACCATGGCCACGTCGTGGTCGAGCCTCGGCCAGCCCGGCTTGCTCTCCACCATGTAGCCGTAGCGTTCCAAGAACCGCTCGGCGGCAAGATAGGCATCGAGCCGGGCCTTGCCCTTGTAGCCGACCTCGCGCTCGCGGGTCGGCCCGGAACTGCAGCCCGCCAAAAGCAATGCCGCGAACAAGATCCGGACAACCCTCACGACAGCCTCCTTTCCGAAAAAGGCCAACGGAAGCAGAGGTCGGACATGGTGTCGTCCGCCGGGGCGCTGCGACCATACGCGAGCCTCATCCATGCTTCCGTCAAACCGCCGAAGTAGGCCGCGTGCTGAGCCGCTTCCGCGGCCACCCGGCGCACGCAATCGCTCTCGGTGTCGGACTCCGCGATCTCCACCCCTCCCGCGTCGATCAGTCGTGAAATCGCACCGCGATAAAGCAAGCTCATCGCCTCCTGACGGCGCCCCACTCGCCACAATTCCATCGCCGCGGCGGGGATGTCGGGCGGCAGCGATTCCGGAGCGACATCCATCCCCATCACCACCCGTGCCTGGGAAGGAATTCGTTTCGCGCCACGATCCACCCCGGCAGGCCGCAAGACATGGCGGTATCGCCAGATCAGCCAGATAACGAGAGCCAAAGCGGCTCCGATGATCAGGAAGAAGACAAGCTGGCCCAATACGGCCAGGAAGCCCAGCGGGGCCGAGCTTCCCGAGCCGGAGGACCGGGGCACTCTCTCCTTCACCTTGTGCACCGTGAAGTCCTCGTGCGCCTTGACCTCCTCGACCGTCTCCTTCGGCGTCGGCGCGGCGTCGGCGATCGGGCTTCCGAGCCAGAGAAACAAAGCAGCCAGGAACACGCTGCCCGCGGCGCGCAGGCGGTTTGCCAAGCGGCGGAACGCCAGTTCCACGTCCCAACCCTCGATCCAAGTACGATGGTTCACGTAAATCCCGAATCCCGCACCGGTCGAGAAAACGTCCACCAGCGACATCGAGAGCAGCAGCGCGACGGTGATCGACCAACCCAGCGTCGGCGGCAAGGTGAACCACGATTCATCCGTCCAGGCATCGATCGCCACCCACCATTCCTCCGCCGTCTGGCTGGGCAGGAAGAGCGTCTCCGTCCCGAAAATCGCCGCCGCCAGCCAGAAGGTGAGTGCCAAACGCCAGATCGCGAGCGCCACCACGGTGGCATCGCCCCGGCGCAGCAGCAGCCGCACCCGCTGGGCGTAGTCCTTCCCGCGCAGCCCCTCGAGATCTTCCACCGCCATCGTCAACGGTCGCCACGGCGAGAACCGTGCCCAGACCATGCGGAAGAAGAAGCGCCGGAACGTCGCGCGCGGCCATTCGCGGAAGATCGCCCTCCACCCCGGCAGCTCGCCGAAAAGGTGCCGGCTGACCACGAAAAGCACGAGGCGCGAGCCCACCGGCACCCACCACCAGCACGCCAAAAGAAGGAGCACCGGGCTCTCCCGCAGGAAGGCGAAGCAGAGGATCACCGCCGGCGACATCCCCAGCCACCAGGCACCGAAGAGCCGCCAGAAATCGCGCCGCGCCAGCGCCAGCCCGAGATCAACCGCTTCCCAATCGCTGCGCGGCCGCAACTCCGCCGTGACATCCTCAAGCCGCACGTCCCCCCCTTC
>CAMLOZ010000383.1 GCA_946481625.1 uncultured Haloferula sp.
TTCCAAGGCGGGGTCCACCTCATCGAATCGCCCGGGCAAGCCGCCGAATTCGCCGGCAAGATGCTCAATGAAACGCTCGTGACCATCCAGACCGGTGAGGCTGGCAAGCTGGTCCGCAAGGTGATGGTGGCGGAAGCCGTGGACATCACCCACGAGTACTACCTCGCGATCCTCATGGATCGCGGCAGTTCCCGCCCGGTGATCGTTGCCTCCACCGAAGGCGGCATGAGCATCGAGGATGTGGCTCACAACACGCCGGAGAAGATCATCCGCCAGTTCATCCACCCGCTGCTCGGCCTGCAGGCCTACGAAGTGCGGAAGCTGACTGCCGCGCTCGGACTTACCGGCGATCTCGCCAAGCAATTCGGCAAGCTGCTCGCGAATCTCTACAAGCTCTTCATCTCGCTCGATTGCTCGATGCTCGAGATCAACCCGCTGGTCACCACGCCGGACGGCCGGGTGCTCGCGCTCGACGCCAAGTTCGGCTTCGACGACAACGCGCTCTACCGCCACCCGGAGATCGTGGCGATGCGCGACAAGGAGGAAGAAGACCCGCGCGAGGTCGCTGCCTCCGAGCACGACCTCAACTACATCGGCCTCGACGGCAACATCGCCTGCCTCGTCAACGGTGCCGGCCTGGCGATGGCCACGATGGACATCATCAAGCACTACGGCGGCGAACCGGCGAACTTCCTCGATGTGGGCGGCGGCGCTTCCAAGGAACAGGTCACCGCGGCCTTCAAGATCATCCTCGGCGACCCGAACGTGAAGGGCATCCTGATCAACATTTTCGGCGGCATCATGGACTGCAACGTGATCGCCGAGGGCGTGATCGCCGCGGCCAAGGAAACCGGCCTGCCGATCCCGCTGGTCGTGCGCCTCGAAGGCAACAACGTCGATCAGGGCAAGGCGACGCTCAACGCGAGCGGCCTGAACATCGTGTCCGCCGACACCATGGCCGACGGCGCACAAAAGATCGTGGCGGCCGTCGCCTGATGCGCTTACCGGTATCCCGCCATGAAAGGAATCGGCATCAAGGAAGCGGCATTCACGGGATATCCGGCGACCGACATCGCGCGGACACGCAAATTCTACGGTGAAACCCTCGGCCTGAAGGAAGGCACGGTCTTCGAGCACGAAGGCAAGGTCGGCTGGGTCGAATTCGATATTCCCGGCGGACACACGCTGGCGATCGCGCAGGCCAACGAACAATGGCAGCCGAACCCGAACGGGGGCGGCCTTTGCTTCGAAGTTGAAGATCTGGATGCCGCAGTCAAAACGCTGGAAGATGCCGGCGTCACCATCGTGCTGCCTATCCAGGACTATCCCATTTGTCGCATGGCCCTGATCGCCGATCCGGACGGCAATACCGTGGCCATCCACCAGAAAAAGCCGAACCACCCCGAGTGTTCGCATTGACTCCAGATCCTTTCCCACAGTTCCGCCATGGCCATCCTCGTTGACGAAAACACCAAGCTCCTCGTGCAGGGCATCACCGGCAGCTTCGGTGCCCGCCACGCCTCCCTCTCCCTCGACTACGGCACCAAGCTGGTGGCCGGCGTGACCCCCGGCAAGGGCGGCCAGACCTTCGCGGACTTCGTGCCGATCTTCGACACGGTCGCACAGGCCGTGGAATCGACCGGTGCCACCGCTTCCGCCATCTTCGTGCCGCCGCCCTTCGCCGCGGACGCGATCCTGGAAGCATTCGATGCCGGCGTGGAGTTGGTGGTGGCGATCACCGAAGGCATTCCCGTGATGGACATGATGCGGGTGAAGGAAGCCATCAAGGGCTCCAAGTCCCGCCTCATCGGGCCGAACTGCCCGGGTATCGTAACTCCCGGCCACGGTGAGAAGTCCCACGGCGGCTGCCGCATCGGCATCGCTCCCGGCTACATCCACAAGCGCGGCAACGTCGGCGTGGTCTCGCGCTCGGGTACCCTGACCTACGAGGCCGTTTTCCAGCTCACCCAGCTCGGCTATGGCCAGAGCACCTGCGTCGGCATCGGCGGAGACCCGATCAACGGCACCAGCCACCTCGACGTGCTGAAGATGTTCAACGAAGATCCGGAGACGGAAGCCATCATCATGATCGGTGAAATCGGCGGCACCGCGGAAGTCGAAGCCGCCCGTTGGGCGAAGGAGAACTGCAAGAAGCCGATCGCCGGATTCATCGCTGGGGCCACCGCGCCTCCGGGACGCCGCATGGGCCACGCCGGTGCGATTGTCGGCGGGGAGGAAGACACCGCTCAGGCCAAGAAGCGCATCCTCGCCGAGTGCGGCATCGCCGTCTCGGAGACGCCGAGCGACATGGCGAAGACCCTGCTCGAGCGCTGGGGCAAGTAATCGGACCTTTTCGACCGGGGTGCGGCCGCGAGGTCGCGCCCCCTTTTTTGTCCGCATGAATCCCGCGAATGGGATTGGCGAACGATTGCCATAAAATGGCGGCCCGCGGCGCGTGGCGGGGGTTGCAAGCGTTCGCGGGTATCGTTATCGCGGGCGTCCGGAACCCCATGAAACGCGTAGACACTTTCGCCGAGCCCGATGTCGTTCTGATCGGCGGCGGCATCATGAGCGCCACCCTCGGCGTGCTGCTCCACGAACTCGACCCGACCCTCAAAATCCAGATCGTCGAGGCGCTCGCGGAGGTCGCGAAGGAAAGCTCGAATCCTTGGAACAACGCCGGTACCGGCCATGCCGCACTGTGCGAGCTGAATTACACGAAGGAGAATGCCGACGGGTCGGTGGACATCTCGAAGGCGCTCGAGATCAACGAAGCCTTCGAAGTCTCCAAGCAATTCTGGGCTTGGTTGGTCGAGCGGGGATTGCTGCCGGAGGCACAGGAATTCATCACGGCGGTGCCGCACATGAGCTTCGTCCACGGCGCGGCGGATCAGGCCTTCCTGCGCCGGCGTCACGAGACCATGACCGGCCACCATTTCTTCGCGGAGATGGAATACAGCGAGGACCCCGCGACAATCGCGAAGTGGGCCCCCCTGCTTCTGGACGGCCGTCGTGGCGACGAGCCTCTCGCCGCGACGCGGGCCGAGGGCGGAACCGACGTGAACTTCGGCGCGCTGACCCAGCGTCTGGTCGATTACCTGGCCTCGCGCGATGTGGTGAAGATCGCGACCCATCACCCGGTGCGAGACATCAGGCGGAAGCGCGACGGTCGCTGGGAGTTGACCGTCCGCAACCTGGAGAAGGACATCAATCGGACGATCACCGCGCCCTTCGTCTTCGTCGGTGCCGGCGGGGCCTCCCTCCCTTTGTTGCAGAAATCGAAAATCCCGGAAGGCAAGGGCTTCGGCGGCTTCCCGGTGAGCGGCCAGTTCCTCGTCTGCGACAATCCGGCGCTGGTCGGACGCCATCATGCGAAGGTTTACGGTAAGGCTGCAGTCGGCGCGCCACCGATGTCCGTGCCCCACCTCGACACGCGGGTGATCGACGGCAAGAACACGCTGCTCTTCGGGCCCTTCGCAGGCTTCTCGCCGAAGTTCCTGAAGTCGGGATCGCTCTTCGACCTTCCCGGCTCGGTACGTCTCTCGAACATCGTGCCGATGCTTGCCGTGGGTAAGGACAACCTCGACCTCACCCGCTACCTGATCGAGCAAGTCATGCAGAGCCCGGAGGACCGGCTCGATGCACTGAAAGAGTTCTTCCCCGCGGCGGAGCTTGACGACTGGCGTTTGCTCACCGCGGGCCAGCGCGTGCAAATCATCAAGCAGGACGAAAACAAGGGCGGCGTGCTCCAGTTCGGCACCGAGATCGTCGCTGCGGCCGATGGGTCGATCGCCGCGCTCCTCGGGGCATCTCCCGGTGCCTCCACGGCGGTGGACGTGATGCTTGAAATCATCGGCAAGTGTTTTTCCAAACGTTTGCCCGGGTGGAAGGCAAAGCTGGAGGAAATGGTTCCTTCCTACGGGAAGAGCCTGAGGGACGATGCCACGCTCTATCAAAAGGTGAGGACGGAGGCCGACAGCACCTTGGGACTATAAGGCGGCTTAGCCCTCTTCCAACAGTTCCTCCAGCTTCGCGAAGAGCGTCGAGAACTCGTCATCGCCGGTCACCGGCACCGCTCCGGCGCGGGTTCCTGGCGGCGGTTCGGGGAGCGTTACCCAGCTACGACAGCCGCCGTACTTCGCTTCGTAGGGAAACTCCCAGGGCTTTGCCAAAGCCTCCACCCGGACGAGCGCGACGTGGATGCTGCCGCTGGCCATCCCCTTCCCTTCCCAATCGAAGCGCTGGCGGATCGTCTCCTCCGTCCAGATGTGAAAGGGCTCGAGGGCGGCGACCTTGTCCCAGTCGGTCAGGGTTTTCGCCCACAAGGCCTCGCAGTAATGGGTGATGCTGACCGTTTCGCCGATCGTCCACTCGGGCTGCGCCGTCACCGTGCCCTCGCGCACGAACTGGTCCTGGTTGTGGAAGCGGGT
>CAMLOZ010000384.1 GCA_946481625.1 uncultured Haloferula sp.
TCTCCGATCTCTTCACCGACTCGCAGGCCTTCTCGGATGCGCTCCAGCACCTGCGCTACCGCAAGCACGACATCTGCGTCTTCCACCTCATGGACCCGCAGGAACTCGGCTTCGAGTTCGACCGCCCCCATCGCTTCGTCGACATGGAAGATGGAACTTCGCTGGTGGTGGAGCCGAATTTGATCGCGGACGAGTACCACAGTGCCCTCCGGGAATTTCTAACAACGACCCGCAACAAGTGCCACGACGCTGCCGCGGATTACCAACTCGTCCCGACGAACACTCCGCTTGAGCCGCTTCTAAGAGACTTCCTCACCGCGCGTCTCCCGAAGAAGGGACATTCATAGGCGATGACCTTCCTCCAACAATCGATGCTCTGGGGCCTGCTCGCCGCGAGCATCCCGATCATCATCCATCTCCTCAACCGCCGGCGGCACAAGACCGTCATGTGGGCGGCGATGCAGTTCCTGTTGAAGGCGACGCGGGAATCGAGGGGGAAGAAAAAGCTGCGGCACATCCTGATCCTCACGTGCCGCACGCTCGGCGTGGCGGCGCTGGTGACGGCGGCGGCGCGGCCCCTGGTGAGCGGCATGCTCGGATGGGGCGGAGGAAAGCCGGAATTGGTCGTGCTGATCCTCGACCGCTCGGCCAGCATGGAGGCGACCCCGCAATCCGGCACGGTGCCCCGGCGCGATCTGGCGCTCGAGCGCATCCGCGGCGCCCTCGCAGACTTGAGCGGCACGCGATTGGTCCTGATCGACAGCGCTTCGGGGCAGCCACAGGAGGTGCCTAGTCCGGATGTCCTGAACCGCATTTCGTCCACCGCCGCCACCGATACGACTGCCGACTTCTCCACGCTGGCGGGCCGGGCGGCCGAGTATCTCACCGAGAGTCCGGGGCGGGCCGAGGTGTGGATCGCGTCCGATCTCCAGAGGTCGAATTGGAAGCCGGAGAACGACCGCTGGACGTCCGTCCGCGCTGCATTTGCATCGCTCCCGCAGCCGCCGAAGATCCGCATCCTATCCCTGGGTGGCGAGCCTTCGCCCAACCAAGCGATCCGCCTTCTTTCCTCCCGCCGTGCGGGCGACCAACTGGTGCTCGATATCGAGATCACCCGCAGCGAGGACACCGCGGCGCCGGTCAACCTGCCGCTCACCGCGACGCTCAACGGCGTACGCAATACCACCAACGTCACGCTGGCGGGACAGAACTTCCGCTTCCGCAAGACCCTGCCGATCCCACCGCAGCAGGAGTCCGGCTACGGCTGGCTGTCGATCCCGGGCGATGGCAACCTGCGCGACAACGCCGCCTTCTTCGCCTACGGCCCGGCCCGCCCGGTGAAGAGCCTGCTGGTGGCTCCGCCCGGAGAAGCCGCGGACTATCTGGCGATCGCCATGGCACCGGGCGGACATGGCGGCCAATCGGTCGAGCGCAAGGATCCATCCCAAGCCTCGCGGCTGGAACTGGACGAGATCGCCGCGGTGTTCTGGGCCGCCCCCCTGCCCACCGGGCAGATGTCCGAGATCCTCAACCGTTTCCTGGTCGACGGCGGCGAGGTCGTTTTCTTTGCACCTCAAGGCGAGAGCAATGCGGAGTTCCTCGGCCTCAAGTGGTCCGCCATCACCGCATCGGAAGCGGGCAAGTTCTTCATTCTCGATTCCTGGGATCATGACGACGGCCTGCTGCGCGACGGGCTGGATGGCACGCCCATTCCAGCCGACCGCTTCAAGGCGGTGAAGCGGCGCCTGCCCGAGGGCGAGTCCGCGGTGCTGGCCCGCTGGGACGACGGCAAGACCTTCGTGACCCGCCGGGTGGTGGACCGCGGCACGGCATGGTTTGTCGGCTCACTGCCGGACTACACCTGGTCGAATCTCGGGGATGCCGATGTGCTTCTTCCCCTCGCCCAGCGCGCGATCGCCGAGGGTGCCGAGCGCTTCGATGCCGGATACCTTGCGAACATCGGCAGCCGTGCCGCCAGTCCGCGTCCCGGCGAGAGCCGCGTGCGGGTCGATGACTACGGCGCGCCGGTTTCCTCCAACGAAGCTTTCGAGGCGGGTATCCATCGCTTCGGCGAACGCACCCTCGCCCTCAACCGCCCCGCTGCGGAAGACGACCCGGAAATCCTGACCCGCGGGGCGCTCAATGCCATCCTGCAAGACACCGGCTTCACCTTCTTCGAGGATCGCGGGGTTTCTTCGAGCGAGACCATCTCGCGGGATATCTGGCGCGGTTTCCTGGTCGCCATGTTATTCTTCCTGATCTCGGAAGCCTTGCTCTGCCTGCCGAAGCGATCCTCTCATACTGCCGCACTTCCGGGCCGCCCCTCGAACGCCTGATCTCCCGTTTTGTCTTTCCATCTCCATAACCTTCACTTCACCGCCACTCCGGCGACCCTGGCCATCGGGCTAGCGGCGCTCGTGATCGTGGGCGTGCTCTGCATTCTTTCGTGGAAGCGCAGTCCGCATCCGCGACGCACCGCCCTGCTGGAGGGCCTGCGTTTCCTGATCACGCTGATCGTGGTGATGCTCCTCTGGAAGCCGGAGTGGCTTACCGTGCTCCATCCGCAGACGAAGCCGAGGATCGCGATCCTGTGGGATGCCTCGAAGTCGATGGAGACGCTCGATGCGGAAGTGCCGCAACTCTTCTCCAGCAGCCGCGCCGTGGTCTCCCGCAAGGATTGGACCCGGATGGCGCTCGATAGCCCGTTGTGGAAGCCGCTCGCGAATGGCGACAAAAACGAACTGGTGGATCGCGCCTTCGCCGCGCCGCCGGAAGATCCCGCCGCCGCGCCCCTGGCGGGTACGGATCTGAGTTCGCCGGTGGAGGAGATGTTGGAAAGCGAAACCAACTTGCGCGCCGCGGTGCTGATTTCCGACGGCGACTACAATCTGGGACAGCCGCCGGTGGTCGCCGCGCAGAAGATGCTCCAGCGTGGGGTGCCGCTTTTCACCATCCCGGTCGGCAGCAAGAAACGCCTGCCCGATCTCGACCTGCTCTCGGTCACCGCGCCTGCCTACGGCATCGTCGGCGAGAACGTGCAGATCCCCTTCACAGTCCGTTCCTCGCTCGACCGGGAGGTGCGCACCATCGTGCGGCTCCGCGACGACACGGGCCGGGAGAAGACCAAGGAACTGATCCTTCCGCCAGGCCAGCCGACGTACGATGCGATCCTCTGGCGCTTGGAGAAGGAAGGAGCTTCCACGCTCGAACTGTCGGTGCCGATGGCCGAAGGCGAGCGGATCGAGGCGAACAACTCGCGGAAGTTCACGCTCTCCGGCCGTCCGGAGTCGATCAAGGTGCTCGTGATCGAGACCCTGCCGCGCTGGGAATACCGCTACCTCCGCAACGCACTCTCGCGCGATCCCGGCGTCGAGCTGTCCTGCCTACTCTTCCATCCGCAACTCGGCAAGGGCGACGGGCCGGACTACATCCAGGAGTTCCCCTCGAAGCCCGAGGACCTCGCCAAATACGATGTCATCTTCATCGGCGACGTCGGCGTTTCTCCCGACCAACTCACCAAGGAGCAATGCGAGCTCCTGCGGGGCTTGGTGGAAAACCAAGCGAGCGGCATCGTCTTCATGCCGGGGCCGCAAGGGAACCAGTTCACTCTGCAGGATACCGCGCTGTGGGATCTGATGCCGGTGATCCTCGATTCGGAGAACAAGTCCGGCTTCCACGATCCCGTGGCGTCGCCGCTCACGCTGACCGGCGAGGGCCGCAGTTCGCTGCTCACGATGCTCGCCGACTCGGAGGAAGCGAATCCCGATGTCTGGCGTGCCCTGCCAGGCTTCCACTGGCACGCGCCGGTGGTGAAGTCGAAGGGTGGCACCGAGGTGCTGGCGGTGAACGTGAACCGACGCGGACGCTTCGGCCCCACCCCGCTAATCGTCACCAAAACCGCCGGGAACGGCAAGGTGCTCTTCATGGGCATCGACTCCGCATGGCGCTGGCGGCGCGGCGTGGAGGACAAGTATCACTACCGCTTCTGGGGGCAGGTCGCGCGCTGGATGTCCTACCAGCGGAACATGGCCGCGGGCGAGCGGGTGCGGCTTTACTTCACGCCGGAGCGGCCGGTGCCCGGCGATATCGTGACCTTCAATGCGAACGCCTTCAACGCGGCGGGGGCACCGCTGGAGGAAGGGAATGTTTATGTCGATGCCACGGCACCGGACGGGACGAAGGAACGAATCGCGCTGGAGAAGAACGACACGGCGTGGGGAGCCTTCTCGGGGCGAATGAAGGTGGGCCTGCCGGGCGAGTGGACCTTGCGGGCGTCCATCGACGAGCCGGGAGCCGAAGCGATCGAGACAAAGCTGCTGGCACAGGGAGTGGAGCTTGAGCAAACCGGCCAGCCGGCCCGGCCCGAAGTGCTGGCCGAGATGGCACGGATCGCACGGGGGCGGATGATCTCGCCGGATCAATTGCCGGAC
>CAMLOZ010000385.1 GCA_946481625.1 uncultured Haloferula sp.
AGTTCCCATCCGCATCCTGCTTCGATTCCAGCAGCGCCAGGAATTCCGCGAAACGCTCCGCATAGAAGCGGTCGATCCGGGTCACCTTCTCGATCATGTCCTTGTCCTCGCGGTGGTGCGACAGCGAGTGATGGCCCTCCGCGATCTGGATCTCCGGGAAGGACCGGTTGCTGCCGTCGCGGGCCAGCAGCATCGTGGCGATCCGTGTCGCGTCCGTCTCGAAGGCCAGCGCCGTCATCTGGAACATCAGCTTGATGTAATCGTCATACGCCTTGGGAATGCCGTCGGGCGTCGCCATCGCGGGATCGGGAATGTTCGTGAATCCTTCCGCCGTCTCGATCTGCTGCTCGATCTCGCGGATGCCTGTTAGATACTCGTCCATCTTCGCCTTGTCGCGATGCGTGAGCTGTCCCTGGATCGCCTTCGCGTCCTCCATCACGAAGTCCAGGATCGAGCGCTGCTGCGCCCGCCGCCGTGCCAGGCTCTCGCCCCGCTCGCCGGGATTCCCCGAGCCGAAGAGCCGCTCGAAGATCAAGCGCGGGTTCGATTCCGGCGAAAGCGGCGAGGTCGGCGTCCGCCATGCCAGGTTCGACTCGTACGCACAGGAGTATCCCGAGTCGCATCCGCCCGATTTCCGGTGTGGATCGCAGGACATCTCCAGCGAGGCGAAGCGGGTGCCACGCCCGATCTGCTGCGCTGCGATCTGATCGACCGAGATGCCCGCGTGAATGTCGCTGCCCGCGGTCTTCTTGACCCGCACGCCGGTGAGGAAAGTCCCGTTCGCCCGCGCATGGTCGCCCGCGCCGTCGTTGCCGGGATCGGCATTCAGATGCTCCAGCCCGGAGATCACCTGCACGCGGTGCTTCAGCACCTGCAGCGGCTCCAGCGTGTTCGCCAGTTTGAAGCCTTCACCCGCACCTTCGGCCGTCCAGTGACTTTGGATCGCGCCGTTCGGGAAATACAGGAAGGCCATCCGCAGCGGCGCACCGCTCGCCGTTGTCGCGATCGCGCGTCCCGGCGCGGCAGCCGCCATCGCGCGGGGCAGGAAGGCCTCCAGCGAGGGCAGGGCGAGACAGGTTCCGATCCCGCGGAGGAAGCGGCGGCGGTTGAGGGCGGCGTTCATGTCGAGGGTCGCTGGCGTTTCTGGAAAGGGGTGGATTCGATGATGCCCGTGATCAGGGTCGAAAACTTGCCGCCGCTCGACTCCATCTTCGCGACGATGGCGTCCACGGTGGTGATGTCGCAGGGCTCCGGGCCGCGGCCCAGCGCATAGGTCAAAAGCTTCTCGGTCAGACAGCGATAGTAATCCATGCGGCGCGAAGTGACCAGCACCCGCTTCATCTCGCGCACGTCGGCGAATTTCTCGCCCGTGATGAGCTGTCCTTCCGGCGAGGCCAGCGGCTGCCCGCGCTCCTTGTCGCGCCACAAGCCCATCGCGTTGAAATTCTCCAGCGCCAGCCCCAGCGGGTCCATGCGGTTGTGACAGGAGGAGCACAGCGGCTTCTCCCGGTGCATCGCCAGCGCCTCGCGCAAGGTCAGTTCGCGCCCGTCCGCGGTCTTCTCGGAAGCCTCCAGCGAGGGGATGTCCGGCGGCGCGGGCGGGGGAGGGGTGCCCAGGATGTTGTCCAGGATGAAGAGGCCTCGCTTCACCGGCGAGGTCCGCGTGGGGTTCGAGGTCACGGCAAGTACGGTGCCCATCGTAATAATCCCGCCGCGCGGGCTGTCCGGCGGCAGCTTCACCAGCCGCATTTCGCCACCTTCCACGCCCGGGATGCCGTAGTGCGCCGCCAGCTCGCCGTTCAAGAATGTCGAGTCCGTGTCGATCAGCTCCAGCACGCTCCGGTCCTGGCGCAGCAGGTGCCGGAAGAGCATCTCCGCTTCCCGCCGCATCGCCGTCCTCAAGGAGCCGCCGAACTCGATCCGCTTGCCGCGGAACTTCGACCGTAGCTCCCGCAGTTCCTCGCGCAGCGAGGCCACTCTCACCGCATCGTTCGCCTTCTGGGCCTCGTCGATCTCGCGGTTCAAACGCCGGAAGGTCTGGATCCGTTCGGCCATCTCTTTCTCCGTGCCGGAATCACGCGACAGCACGACCCGCGCGTCGATGCTCACACCTTCGACGTCGCGCGTCTGCAGCCACTGCCCGGCGAAGTTCTCCACGAATTCGTCCGAACGCTTGTCCTTCAGCATCCGCGCCACCTGCGCTCCCAGGTTCTTCCTCAGCTCCCCGCGCCCGGCGAACTGCATCAGCTCCTCGTCCGGCATCGTGGACCACAGGAAATACGACAGCCGCGAAGCCAACGCATACTCGTCTAACAGGGGGTGTTCCTCCGGATTGCTCGTCGGTAGCGTCTGTTCGATCCGGAACAGGAATCGCGGCGATGCCAGGATCGCGGAAATCGCCCGGCCGATGCCCTTTTCGAAAGTCCCCCCGGGTGCCTCCGCGGTCTGCTTCGCGAAGCCCGCGAGCTTGGTCACCGTCGCATCATCCACGGGTCGGCGGAATGCCTTCGTCGCGAAGCGCTGCAGGATCTCCTTGGTGTAGTCCTCGCGTCCCGCTGCGTCCTCCGGTACACGGTCCCGGGTGAAGAACTTCTCGTAGTTCGGCGGATGCACCGTGAACTCCGGCTCCAGCGGACCGATCAAGGTGATGCCGCGCAGGTGCAGGTTCACGCTCGGCGGGCCATCGCCCAGATCCGGCGGCTGCTCGGACTTGTCCACCAGCGGTGCCAGCGTGAGCCGCAGCGGATAAGTCCCCGACTGCCACTTCACCTCGATGCTCGATTCCAGCTTCTGCGCCGGACTCCATTTCATCTCCTGCTCCACCTGTCTCTGGCCGTTCACATACCAAGCAGCATTTGCCCGGCCGGGATCGTAGGAGAAGGAACCGTGGGCCGTCGCATTCAGCAGGATGCGATACGTGCCAGCCTGCTTGATCTCGAGCTGTGCGGTGAGATCCGCCGGCTCGTAGAGGGACAGACGATACTCCCCATCGCCCTCGCCGCGCTGGCCCTGACCTCGGAACATCCCCGCTGGATAACTCCGCTGCGGCGTCACCCGGTTCTCCAGCGGCATGCCCTTCTCCACGATCGTCTCCGCCGCCTGCATGTACTTTTCCAGCAGGAGGGGGGAGGTCGAAAGCACATCGCCGATATTGTCGAACCCGTAGCCGGTATCGTCGGCGGGGAATTCCTCGTCCGCGCGGAAATCGTGGCCGGTAAGGTCGCGGATCGTGTTGCGATACTCCACCCGGTTCAGTCGTCGCAGCGTTACCCGGCCGGGGTCCGGATTCGCCGGGTCCAGCTTGAGCGGTCCCCGCTTGATCCACTCCTCCAGCGTTGCCAGATCCTCCGCGGATGGCCGCTTCTTCTTCGCCGGCGGCATCAGCCCCGCCCGCACGTTCCTCAGCGCGTGCTCCCAAAGCCCGGTCTGCTTCATCAGCTCATCCGTCGAGCCGAAGGTATCGAAGCTCACCTTGCCCTTGTCCTCGCCCTCGCCGTGGCAACTGAAGCAATGATCCTCCAGGATCGGCAGGATCTTCTCTTCGTAAACGGCCGCGGTTTCGACCGCCCCCGATCCCGTGCACAGGCACAGGACCAAGGCCGGCCGCAGGAGGAGTGAGCGGAAAGGCACTGGCATGGAACACTTGAAACCGGGAAAAGTCGCCGCGACAGGAACGCTCCGCCACGGACCTTTCCTGCACGATGACACACCGCCCCTAAGAGGATTTTTTCCCTCCTGAATTCCCACCAACGCATCCTGGCCGGTCCGCATTTCTCCGGTTCCTCCCCTCCCGCCACCCCTCTGAGTTCCACCACGTCCTTCCCCGGCGCGAAGCGCCACTTCGATTTGTGATTGGAAGATTATTAGTGATTTCTGCCTTTAAAAGTCCGCCCCGCTACTCCTCACCTTTGCGAACTTGGCACCTTGGCGGTTCACCTATCCAAAACGAAACCGGACACCGGAAAAAGCCCGATGCCCGGCTCGCGGGTGACAGCAACCAGGAAAGAGGTGTTTTCAAGGCCCCGACCTACCGCCGGAAGCCAGCCATGGTGTCGAGCATCGGATCGTGGCCTTGAAAACGGAACCGCAGGATCGCTACGGAACAATCGGAAAAGGGGTTCAGGAGGGCAGGATCAGCCCGGATTCGATGCCCCGAACGAAGTCGGCGATCCGGTTGGCCCGTGCCGTCAGGGCCCCGTCGATCTCTTCGACGACCACCTCAGAAGGAAAGAAGCCGTAGCCCCTCTCGCGCCATTCGGTCCAGGCACGCATCGGCTCGTCCCACACGCGGTGCGACTTGTAGGAAACACGGGCAAGGTAGCGGCGGGTGATCCCGTTCGCGCGGTCTTCTTCGGTAAGCGGGGCGCTCACGATCTCGCGGACCGTCAGGCCCCGGAGTTCGAGTGGCGTCTCG
>CAMLOZ010000386.1 GCA_946481625.1 uncultured Haloferula sp.
GGCGATCAATCCGGACTACGACACCGTCGATGACCTCGCCGGCTATCTCTGGCTGCAGGCGCAGCGCCTGCTCCAGCCGGCGGGGATCGAATGCAGTCCCGTGAAGCCGGTGGCCATCCCAAGCCGACGTCTTGGCTCGCGGTCGCGCCACTCGCTGCTGCTCGCTTTCAAGGAAGCGCTGAACAACGTGATCAAACACTCCCGCGCCACCCGGGTGGATCTCGATGTCCGGATGGAGCAGGAGAATCTCGTCGTCAGCATCGCGGACAACGGTACCGGCATCCCCGATGCGGATGCACCGCTCCCCGGCAGCCAAGGCGTCGCCGGGATGCGCGAGCGGATGCACGATCATGGCGGCGAGTGTAAGATCTTCACCGGACCCGACGGAGGCACCGTCGTGACCCTCACCTTACCCCTGAGATCCCCATGAAGGAATCCAAGACACCGGTCGCCGTGGTGGAAGACAGCCACACCACGCGCGATGCCCTGAAAACGATCGTCGATCTGGAGCCCGACCTCGAATGCGTGGTCACGTGCTCCACCGGCGAGGAGGCGCTGAAGATCCTGCCGAAACTCTCTCCCGCCATCGTGCTCATGGACATCCAGCTTCCCGGCATGTCCGGCATCGAGTGCGTGCGCCGTCTCAGGGAGGTTCTTCCGGATGTGCTCATCGTGATGGTCACGGTCTACGAGGATCCGGTGCGGATTTTCAGCGCGCTGCGTGCCGGTGCGAACGGCTACCTGTTGAAGCGTTCGACGCCGGAAGAAATGACCGCGGCCATTCGCGAGGTGCGGCGCGGCGGAGGCGCGATGAGCGGTGGCGTGGCGATGAAGGTGATCCAGTACTTCAGCGAGCAGGAGCAGAAAACGCGGGAGCTGGACTCCCTTTCGCGCCGCGAATCGGAGGTGTTGGAACTTCTTTCCTGCGGTTTGGGCAACAAGGAGATCGCGGATCGTCTCGGGGTTTCCATCGAGGCGGTGCGCTGGCACCTCCGGAGCATCTACTCCAAGCTCCATGTCCACAATCGAACGGAAGCGGCGATGAAGTTCCGCGGGAAGCCGTGAGGCCGGTTTCTCTCCGGTTGGAGAGGTAGGCGGTTGGCGGCGCGGAGCTAGCCTCGGGATGGATCGGGGACCAATCCCGGCCGTCTCTTGGAATGGATTTGCGAAGCAACACGTGGAAGCCGGGCCGGGTTTGGATGCTGCCGCTTGCCGCCATGCTGGCCATGGCGGGCCCGGCGGGTGCCAGCGGGCCGGATGTCGTCAACATCATCAATTTCATCCGTGGCGTTGAGCCGCGCACCCGGATCGATCTCGTCGAGCCGGTGGCGAGGCAGCTCAAGCTGGGGCGCAAGCACCGCCTGCCCACCACCTGGCTCATCCAGTACGATGCACTGATCCGTCCCGAGTTTACCGACCTTCTGAAACGGCAGATGGGGCCGGAAGACGAGATCGGCGCGTGGATCGAGGTGGTCCAGCCGCAGGTCGAGGCTGCGGGCCTCGTCTGGCGCGGCCGCTATCCGTGGGACTGGCACGTGAATGTCGGCTTCACCCACGGCTATCCGGTCGAGGAGCGGAAGAAGCTCGTCGATGTCTACATGGCGAAGTTCAAGGAAGTCTTCGGCAAGTATCCCAAGTCCGCCGGATGCTGGATCATCGATGCGCCGACGCTGAACTACCTGCACGACCGCTACGGCATCGAGGCCGCCTGCAACTGCAAGGACCAGAGCGGCACCGATGGCTACACCCTGTGGGGCGGCTACTGGAACCAGGCCTACTATCCGAGCCGGCTGAATGCCTTCATGCCCGCGCAGACCGCGGAGCGTCAGCTGGATGTCCCGGTCTTCCGCATGCTGGGCAGCGATCCGGTGCATCAATACGACCAGGGAATCGGCACCTCTTGGCAAGGTGTCGTCACGCTCGAGCCGGTCTATCGCCCCGGTGGCGGCGACCCGCGCTGGGTGGATTGGTTCTTCGACACGAATTTCGATCGGCCGAGCCTCGCCTTCTCCTACATGCAGGCCGGGCAGGAGAACTCGTTCGGCTGGCCCGCGATGTCGGACGGGCTCACCGACCAGTATGCCAAGCTCGCGATGCTCCGGAACCAGCGGAAGATCCGCGTGGAAACGCTGCAGGCCTCGGGAAAGTGGTTCCGCGAGAACTTCAAGACCACGCCCGCGAGTTCGGTGGTCGCGCTGGAAGACGCGCAGGGGAAACCGAACCGCAGCATCTGGTACGAAAGCCGGTTCTACCGCGTGAACCTCCATTGGGAAGGCGATGAATGGCGCATCCGCGACCTCCACATCTTCAATCAGGATTACCCCGAGCGATATCTTGAGAGGCACGAGACCACCGCGGTGGCGACCTACGACACCTTGCCGGTCATGGACGGCTTCCACTGGAGCAAGCCGGGGAGCATCGCCGGCATCCGTGGCATCATCCCTTCATCCGGTGACCGGCAAACGCTGGCGACCACGGGTGTGCCCACCGTGAAGGAAGCTGGCCCGGAGTCGCTGGTCGTCACCTGCGACCTCGCTTCCGGCGGAGAACTCCGGGTCCGCTGCGATCCGACGCAACTCGCGCTGGAAGTAACCGGCGCAGCGGCACCCGCCGACTGGGGCTTGGAGCTCGGTTGGGCGGAGGGCGAGGAAACCCCGATCGCCGGTGTCGCCGGGCACGCGATCGATTACCGGCACGCAGGCTTCAGCTACTCCCTGTCCTGCGGGGCCAGCGCGATCTCCCGGGACGCCACGGGAAACAAGATCCTCATCAAGGAAGCCGGTGGATCGGTGATCTTCAGCTTCGATCGCGACAAACCGTCCTCCTGAAACTCTCCCCTGAACCCGAACCCCTAAACCCATGAAATCCAGAATCATACCCCTCCTCGCCTTCATCGTCTCGTCGTCCGCGGCGAGCGCTTCCATCCTGATCCAAGAGC
Source organism: uncultured Haloferula sp. (assembly GCA_946481625.1). The sequence goes on from CAMLOZ010000386.1 coordinate 2,939, forward strand.
TGTTCGACGACATCTCGAATGCGGATGTCTCCCTGAACGGTGCGGGCGATACCACGACGACCGTTGGAATGACCGGCACCTGGCTCACCAATGGCAGCACGGGCATCTTCACCGCGAACAATTTCAATGTCGAAGGCGCGACGCTTCCCGGTCTTCCCGCCAGCGACACTGCGAATGGCGGCATCTGGAACAATACGGGCAGTTGGAACACGAGCATCCATGCCACCCGCCCCTTGGCCACGCCGATCGATTTCGGCGTGGACCGGGTGATCTATTTCAGCGTCCGTCTGAACAATCCCGGCGACACCGCGATGGGGGTGGGCCTGGCTTCCGGCGACGGCCCCACCGATCAGTTCGTCGGCGCGGGGTTCACCTGGAACAATGCCGTTCCCCTGGGTTCGTCCTCCAACATTGCGGGGAACTCTTCCTATATCTCCCACGGCACCTTGGACGGCGCGGTCGATAACGGCGTCTACGGGATCCGGGTTTTCGAAGGCCAGAACACCGTCGATACCTACGGCCTCCTGGTCGGGCGCATCACCATCAATGCCACCGGCAACGACGTGATCCACATCAAGCGGTACCCGCAAAATGCCGTCATCGACAATGATCTGGACGCGATCGTCTGGAGTGCCACGAGCACCGTGGACTCCTCGATGGTTGCCTCCCGCCTGCTGTTGTGGATGAACGGCCAGGGTGGAGGTGAACTGGATGCGATCCGCTTCGGCGACACGTGGACGGATGTCACGGGCGTTACCCTCGCGGGGGCCGGCCAGCCCGCCATGTCGGGAGCAAGCGTGGGCAGCATCACCGGCAGCAGCGCGCAGGCGAGTGCCAATCTCTTCACCAGCGCGGCGGATGTCACCCTTCACTGGGATACCATTGACCAGGGCACCGGGGCTTGGACGAATTCGAACCCGCTCGGAAACCAGCCGGTCGGGCCGGTCGGCGGCACCATCTCCGGGCTCTCGCCGGACTCGCTCTACTTCTACCGCTTCCATGCGGTCAACACCGTCGCCGATCCGGATCTTGAGGCCTGGAGCGAAGCGGGGACTTCCTTTGTCACCGCGCTGACGGGCCTTGCCGTGGCGGATCTCCAGGCCTTCGGCGTCTCGCCCTTTGAAGTCGATCTGCTCTGGACCGATACCTTCAACACTGAGACCGGCTTCGTCATCCAGCGTTCCCCGGCCGGAGCCGGAAACTGGGTCACGGTGGGCACGGCTGCAGCGGGTGCGGGCTTCTACACCGACAAGCACTCGGGCCTGGCTGCCAATACTTCCTATGATTACCGGATTTTCGCCACCAACCCGAGCGGGGACTCGGACCCTTCGAATGTATCGGCGACTACGACTCTCGAAGCGACGGCTCTGGAAACGGAGCTCCTGATCCACTTCGACGGCTCGCTGGACGGGGCCGTTTACACGCTCGGGGAAGGCGAGATCGACAGCACCGGCACCTTCAAGCCG